>DYNN01000079.1 GCA_020721045.1 Thiomargarita sp.
TCAATCCCCCTTTGGCAAAGGGGGAAGCAAAATTTCCTTAACTTAATGCTATTGAAGCGTAGGAGCAATGCCATTAAGTTAAGCGTTTCCCCCTCTTTTTTAAAGGGGGGCAGGGGGATTTAAGTAATTGAAATATAAAAAATCCCCCTCAATCCTCCTTTGGTAAAGGGGGAAGCAAAATTTCCTTAACTTAATGCTATTGAAGCGTAGGATCAATGCCATTAAGTTAAGCGTTTCCTCCCTTTTTTAAAGGGGGCAGGAGGGATTTAAGTAATTGAAATATAAAAAATCCCCCTCAATCCCCCTTTGGCAAAGGGGGAAGCGAAATTTCCTTAACTTAATGCTATTGAAGCGTAGGATACGGTAAGTTCGCAAGCCGTATCCATTATTTTATTGAATGGCAATGGGATAACACTCTCGTATCATGTTGATCTCTAAAAATAAACTTAAAAACTGGTTCAGCCTTATTTTAATGATCAGTTTGTTTATCACTTTGTTAATTTCGCTATTGACAACTTCAGATATTCTACGCCATTCAGAACGTTTCGATCATTTATACACATCACTACTACTCGTTAATGCCATAGCCATCTTAGCACTTTTGGGGCTCATCGGCTTAAACTTACACAACTTAATTTATCAAGTCCGCCGTGGTAGAGCAGGCGCACGACTCACCGTTAGGCTCGTGACTTTACTCGTCATTTTATCAATTTTACCTGTCAGTATTGTTTACTATTTCTCCCTACAATTTTTGCATCAACGACTAGACAACTGGTTCGATTTTAGTATTGAACAAGCCCTAGACAATGCATTGTCACTCAGTCGAGTCATGTTAGAAGATCGCATGCGTTACGCCCTACAACAGACAGAAGCCGCAGCGGGCATGATAGTCAATAATCCGGAAAGCAATTTAGTTTTAAAATTAAATGAATTGTTAAGCAATAATCAAGCGACTGAATTAGCCGTCTTTACTAAAAATGGGCAAATTATCGCAGTCGCCAGCACCGATTTTCAACACTTATTACCTTCACGTCCTGACGAAGGTGCTTTATTACGTCTCAAATATGCCAGTCGTTATATTGGATTAGAACCTATTGATAATAAAGGATTATATATTCGTGTCGTCATTAAAATAACCACAACACAACTCTATCTATTACAAGCTTTATATCCTGTTGCTGATCAAGTCGGCGAATTAGCAGGAAAAATTAGTAGCGCAATTAATGAATATAAAGAACGCGCTTATTTAAATCAACCGTTAAAACAAAACTTTACCCTAATTTTATCGCTGACTTTAATTATCACTATTTTAAGCGCGATATGGCTTGCTTTCTTTTCAGCACGCCGAATTGTTGCGCCCTTAAGCGACTTAGTTGAAGGCACTGAAGCCGTCGCCAGCGGTGACTATGAAAAACAAATTCCAGTCGGACAATTAGATGAATTAGGTTTTTTAGTGCACTCGTTTAACGAAATGACTCGTAAAATTGGGCAAGCACGCAATGAAGTTGAACAAAGCCAGCAATTAGCTGATAGAGAACGTCGTTATTTAGAAGCGGTATTGGGACGTTTATCATCAGGTGTCATCGCTTTAGACGCGCAACAACAACTACGTACAGCCAATCCAGTGGCAGCACATATTTTGGAATTACCCTTATTGGAGTTGCTTGGACAGCGCTTTTTCCAAGTGCAAAAAAATTATCCCTTTTTACAAACTTTATACGCCACGATTGATCCACATTTACAATCTAATGCCAAAGATTGGCGCGAAGAAATTACCCTATTTACTAGCATTGGACGCAAAATTTTGATTTGTCGCGGAACTCAATTACAAGAAGTCACCTTTCTCAATCAAACAGACACAGTGCGACATGGCGGCTATGTCATTGTATTTGATGATGTAACGACATTAATTCAAGCACAACGTGAAGCTGCTTGGACTGAAGTTGCACGTCGTTTAGCACATGAAATTAAAAATCCCCTTACTCCTATTCAATTATCAGCAGAACGCTTAAGAAACAAATATTTAGTAGCCGATAAACCGCCTAATACTGATTTATTAAATCGCATGACGCACACTATTATTCAACAAGTGGAAGCCATGAAAGAAATGGTCAACGCGTTCTCCGATTATGCTAAAACGCCAGTCATGCATTGGCAAACAGTACAACTTAATGAATTTATTAAAGAAATTTTAGAATTATATCATCATGTTATATTTGAGTTATCACTTGATGAAAATATACCGCCAATTAGCATTGACAAAAGTCGCTTAAGACAAGTGTTACATAATTTACTAAAAAACGCAGTTGAAGCCAATCCTGCTGATCAAGCGATTACAATTACCACACAATATTTAACTGAGCTTAATTTAAATTGTGTTGAAATTCGCATTAAAGATCGAGGTGTTGGCATTGATCTGCAATTAATAGACAAAGTTTTTGAACCATATGTTACCACAAAAAGCAAGGGAACTGGTTTAGGATTAGCAATTGTGAAAAAAATTATTGAAGAACACGGTGGTGTGGTGTGGATAGAAAATATCAATGGTGCTTGTGTAATTATTCGCTTACCCTTATTCAGAACTTGATATCGTCAACAACAAAAAATGACCCGCTTCTAAATGAGTAGACAGTGGTACTGTATTGAATTCATTGATAATAAAATGACTTTCAACCTCAGAACGATTAGCACAACGTTCTTTTAACCAATTTGTAGCTTGCAAAAAAGTAGTAGGTAACATAACCACCGCATCATTTACTTTTTGATCAGCGGAATTAATCATAATTTGCCCGTCAATACCCAATTGAGAAGAAGCATTTAATTCATTATTTTTATTATCAATCAAATGGTTAGTAGTAATTTGAATATGTCCACCTTTGCCAGCAATCGCACTTGCTAAAACACGGCTGTCCGCTAAAATTGTAAAAATGGGTTGTTGGATTGTAATATTTCCACTGTCATTTTGTTGTCCTAATGTTTGCGCAAAAATGCGACTATCCGTTAAATTTAACTGTTCTTTAATATTTAGTGTAATATTTCCGCCTTCCGCTTGTAATGCTCGACAAGAAATTTCAGCTTGATACAAATTTAAATGATCCGCTTGAATACTAATTGCACCGGCTTCACCAACACTATCTGAACCCGATTGGATGAGTCCTTGCTGTGAGACAGTTATATTGGGCGCAGAAATCGTTATTAATCCTCCCTTACCAGCGGTAAAAACGTTACTCACAATCGCACTGGTTTGATCTTTAGAACTGGTAATATCAATGCGATCAGTGGCTTCTATCACTAAATTGCCACCTTGTCCTTGACCGGCTGTTGCTTGCTGATGACCCGCACTGACACTGATTTTCCCCCCGGTCATCAATTGTAATTGTTTAACTTTTAAATTAATATCGCCCGCATTACCTATACCTTGTGTGTCCGCACGGATAGTGCCACCATCAGTTAATGTTAAATTTGACGTTTTAAGCGTAATATTTCCGCCCTTGCCTGCTTGTAGCGTATTGGTTAAAAAGCCACTGTTAAATTGTAACCAACCTTGGGTAGTTTTTAGTGAAAAATGACCAGTAATAATCACACTATTGTGGGCAATAATTTCAATATTACCAGCAGCTTGTGCAGTTTGACTGGTACTGGCAATTTGTGAGCCGTCATTTAATGTAATTTTTTGTGCCGTAATCGTAATATGACCTGCTTTACCTGTTGCTTGTGTACTATTATCAGGATTGAAAACTTCAGTTGTTATCCTACTAGCTTGATTTAATTGTAATTCTTCCGTTACTTGAATATAAATACCACGTCCATTTTGCGTGCCTATCGTATCAGCAAAAATATAAGCATTATTTAATATAATTTGATCAGCAATCATGGTAATTTTACCGCCGCCTTCACCACTGACATCTAAATTTGCAATGCTGCGCTGTAAATTAGCAACACTTTGGGTATCATCGGTTAAAATAATTTTCCCTAAATTCAATTGATTAGTTAATAAATCAAAATGTAGCGGCATCTCACCACTACCTGCTACACTCACTAGTTGAATTTCTCCCTTTGGTACGGCAATAAAACTGTTTAATTGTACATCGTCACTGAGTTGTATTTGTGTGTCATTGATCTCTAAGTCGCCGCCAATTAAAGCAAGCGTTTTATATTCTTCTAAAAACAGAAAGCTTTGATTTTTAACAATTTTAGCTGGTTTGTTTGTGAGAAATCCAAAAGCTGTCGGTGGGGCGGCAGTTAAAATACTGTGTGATGGTTGGGTGGCATCAAATCGTCCGGTTGTACCTAATTTGAGATAACCCGCTGTCGTTGCGTAGAATGAACCACTGATATCTAAACGTGCATCGCTACCAAAAATAATACCTGTCGGATTGATGAAAAATAAGTCGGCTTGGGGAATTGTGCAACGTAAAAGACCATTAAGATAAGAAATTTGTCCACCAGTCACACGATTAATCACGCGTTGAATAGAATGATTGCCGGAAAATGTGACACTTTCGTTGGATTGCAAATTAAATACTTCAAAACTATGAAATAAATTGCGTCCTTGTTGTACGCCTTGCACTGCATCAACGGTAAAATTTGGTCCGATCAAGGTTTCTTGTTTAGTTAATGTATCATCTAACGTAATTTCTCCCATGGCGGGTGCCATGAAGAGAAGGGTGATGTTAAAAACGATGATATTTTTATTCACACTCCTTTATCTCACTCATTGCTGTCACTACACAAATAACTTGTATACCTTCCCCACGCCCAAAAGCAGTCAAATTTTCGCCTGTTGTGGCAGTGATACCTATATCATCAATGGTTAAATGTAACAGTTGGCTTAAATGTTTGCGCATTTCCATGATCTTAGGTGCTATTTTTGGCTTTTTCGCTTCAATACTACAAGAAATATGACAAATTTTCCATGATTTCAAATAGTTCAATGCCTCTTGTAGATAGATACTACTGTCGGTAATACCTTGTTGTAGACATAAATCATCGGCAATTTTACCCAAAATATTAACACCAGTAATACCTGAAATAGCGTTGGTAATTGCATGTAACACTACATCAGCATCACTATTACCTTGTAAAGGTGTTTCATGTGGAAATATTACGCCGCCTAAAATTAGTGGCTTATTTTTATTTTCAATATCAAAGCGATGACTGTCTTGTCCGATACCTGTTTTAATACGCATATTGTTTGTGTAAATAGAGGTCAGCGAGTTCTAAATCTTGTGGATGGGTAATTTTGATATTATCGGCGTGACCTTCAATCAATACCGGTTTAAACCCTTGTTTTTCCATGGCTTGTGCTTCATCAGTAACGAGTTCATTTTGTTGAATATGATGTTGTAAAGCATTTAGTAATGGTTGCAAGCGAAACATTTGCGGTGTAAGTGCGTGCCATAAATTAATACGTTCAACGGTCGCTGTTACATTATTTTCAAAATCAGTCCGTTTCATAGTGTCACGCACCCGTAAAGCTAACAAACCACCAACGGGATGTTCAGCTAATTCAGTCATTAAACGCTGAATATCTGTTGCGCGCACACAGGGACGTGCCGCATCATGCACCAATACCCAATCTTGCGGATTCGCCCATTGTTGCAAGGTATATAAACCATTAAGCACCGAATGACAACGTTCTTTGCCGCCTTCTACGCGTACAACTGAATCTGGCAAATGTAACGTATTCCAATGTGTATCGTCGGCTGCCACGCATATCACAATTTTTTTAATTTCCGGCAAACATAAGCGTTCTATTGTGTGTTGCAAAATGGGTTTGTGGTGTAACATTAAATATTGTTTGGGTAAAGTACTGCCCATCCGCGATCCAGTGCCAGCAGCGGGTATAATTGCCCAATAGTTATTTTTATTCAACAATTTGGTAAAAAACCTCATTTGGTTTGATCAGACCTAATTCTAATCGGGCCCGCTCTTCAATTGCATCTAATCCTGTTTTTAAATCAATGATATCAACATGTAAGCCATCGTTACGATTTTGTAATGTAACATTTTCTTGTCGTTGTTGGGCAATCATATGTTGCAATATGTCATATTCTTCATGACTGCCTTTATCTAACCAAATGTGATATTGTAAAATAGCGAGTAATAACAACATGATAGCGCATAAAATTTTTAGCATGGTTGAAAGCGAATTAATGCTGCGGTCTATTCTTGTTCTTGACAATAAGTGTCAATATAAGTTTGTGTGCGATCATATTCTTGTTGGCGTTCTTCTTCGGATAATTTAACAAAATCATCTGGCTTATCACCTTTGCGTATCACTAATTCACCTACATTTATATTTAGCATTTGTAAATTATCATGGGCTTTTTTACAGTTTTCGTTTTGTGATGCAGAGATTGTCTTATCCTTTGATTCTTCAACTGTTTCTTCATCCGTTGCAGGCTGTTTAACCACTTCTTCAATTTTTGGCAAAGTAGGCAGTGTCTTGACCGTGGCATCAATTTCTTGAGCGGGTGGTGTTTGACTATATTGGACATTGCCATCTTCATCCGTCCACGTATACAAATCAGCCGCATAAACTGTTGTTGATAATAAACTCAATAATATATAGGAAAATTTCATGATATTTACCTTAATTTGTTTAGAAAACATTGATTCATTATTAAACAGCGTAAAGCAAGTTGCAAGTTTAAATCATTCTCGTATTGTAAAAAAAGTAGTAATGTGGATAGAATAGGAAGAAATTTTTGACTTTTGCATACCGAAAATCTGAACTAAGACGATTACGTTTATTTTAACTCATCAGGCTGGAGCAACTTATGTCCAATTCTCTTAATAAAATCAGTGCGAAAATCACTCAACCCAAATCACAAGGTGCTTCACAAGCAATGCTTTATGGTACAGGCTTGACAGAAGAAGACATGAATAAACCGCAAGTAGGTATTGCCAGTGTTTGGTACGATGGCAACACTTGTAATATGCACCTGATGGATTTAGCTACTAAAGTCAAAGAAGGTGTCATTGCAGCCGGTTTGGTAGGTATGCGCTTTAATACAATTGGAGTGAGTGATGGTATTTCCATGGGTACTCGTGGGATGAGTTACTCATTGCAATCACGTGATTTAATAGCAGATTCTATTGAAACCGTGATGGGCGCGCAATGGTATGATGCCAATATTTCTTTACCGGGTTGTGATAAAAATATGCCCGGTTGTATCATGGCGATGGGACGAGTGAATCGCCCGTCTCTCATGGTTTATGGCGGCACAATTAAGCCTGGCTATAATCATAAACAGCAACCGCTTGATATTGTCTCAGCTTTTCAATCTTATGGACAAACGATTTCAGGTACTGTGACTGAAGATGAACGGCAAGAAATTGTGCGTTGTGCGATTCCAGGAGCGGGTGCTTGTGGAGGTATGTATACAGCAAATACCATGGCTTCTGCAATTGAAGCTTTAGGCATGTCATTACCTTACAGTTCATCTACGCCCGCAGTTGATCCCAAGAAACTAGAAGAATGTTTTAATGCCGGTGCTGCAATTCGCAATCTGCTAGAAAAAGACATTAAACCACGCGATATCATGACACGTGCCGCTTTTGAAAATGCGATAGTGATAGTGATGGCATTAGGAGGCTCCACCAACGCAGTATTACACCTAATTGCAATGGCAAAATCAGTGGGTATTCGTTTGTATTTAGACGATTTTCAAAAAATAAGCAATCGCATTCCTTTCATTGCAGATTTAAAACCCAGTGGTAAATATGTGATGGAAGATTTGCACAATGTTGGCGGTGTACCAGCAGTCATGAAATACTTGTTAAATAATAACTTACTCAATGGCAATTGCATAACAGTGACTGGTCAAACAATCGCTGAAAATTTGGCTAATGTACCTGATTTAACACCCGGACAAGATGTCATTTTGCCACTTGAAAACCCAATTAAATCAACAGGGCATATTCAAATTCTCAAAGGCAATTTAGCCCCAGGCGGTGCCGTTGCAAAAATTACGGGCAAAGAAGGCTTGAAATTTACTGGACCCGCTAGAATTTTCGATTGCGAAGAAGATATGTTAGCCGCTTTGGAAAAGAAATTAATTCAGAAAGGTGATGTTATAGTGATTCGCTATGAAGGTCCCAAAGGTGGTCCGGGTATGCCAGAAATGTTAACTCCAACTTCTGCATTAATGGGTGCGGGTTTGGGTAAAGATGTGGCTTTGTTAACAGATGGACGTTTTTCGGGTGGATCGCACGGATTTATTGTAGGACATATTGTGCCTGAAGCCCAAGAAGGCGGACCAATTGCCTTAGTACAGTGTGGCGACAGCATCACAATCGATATTGAAAACAACAAATTAAGTATGGCAGTCACGCCAGAAGCGATGCTACAACGTCAAAAAAACTGGCGTAAACCTGCGCTTAAAGCAAAATCAGGCACTTTATACAAATACATTAAAACAGTCAAAAATGCTTCAGAAGGCTGTGTAACAGACGAAGATTAATTTTATCAACAAGGTGCACTACTGAAAAGACTGTGCACCTTGCGCTGAATATCATCTAATCAGACACAGTCACAACATTACCCAAGGCAGATTCAACTTCAGGCAAAGCTGTTGATGGATTGCCCATCGCGGGTTTTATTTCAGCAGCCGGCTTTAATAAATCAACTAATCCTTTGGGTAAATCAGTATCCGTATTAACAATATCGCCTTCTTTATCTGCAATCGATTTAACTAAATCATCACGTTTTTTCAGCAAATTATCCACTTTATAACTAGGCAATACATAAACCCATGGGCTTAATCGTTTGTTTAATTCAGCCACTTCTGTTTTAACTTGTGCACGCTTATCAACTGTAATCGTTGGTGTTTTTTCAGCTTCTTTATTACTTTCAGGCGTAGATTGTGGTTTTTCTACAGGTTCACCAGCAACAGCAATAAATTGTGCATATTGTTTACCATCCTTAGCCTGTAATGTCGCTGTGATTTCCAAACCATCAAATGTCTTAAATACCGCTTGTGTACTCTCTTTAGCATCGAAAGTGACATCTTTAGCAACAGTCACATCATCCATATTTAAATCATTGAGAAAAGTTGCTATTTGTTTTAGTAAATAAGGCGAAGAAAGTTCTGTATTTTCAGGCATATCAGCTAATTGATAGTCTTGATTTTCTTCTGTTTCTCTAAAAATACGCAATTTTTCACCATTAGCAGGGGTAATCACAACTTCACGCATCCGTTCGTTCTCAATACTCATTACAGATTTATTCAGCCAATCCATCGACGTTTTATCAATCGACAAATCGCCCATAACCAGCCAGCTTTGCGCCTCACCCGCTTTACGGATATAAATTTCTTGTCCATCACTCCCAGTAACAAGTTGAGTATTACCAACCAAAATGCTGGCAGCAACGTTATCTTGCTTCTTCAAAGTCAGTAAAGTGGCGGCAGAATCCTTCTCTGTCACATCAGTCACACCAATTTTTTCATACAATTCAGGTTTCGTCGTTTTAGCTTCCAAAATAGTCAAATCAGCCGCACCCAATAGCGTTTTCCGGATTTTACTGATATCGGCTAGATAATCGTGTTTTTCAGGCAAAACCCATTGATCATCAGCACGCGTCAAACTAAATTTATTATTAGCAGTTGCAACTTCAATTGTAGTAATATCATTCAATTCTGCCATCAAATCTGGCAATAATTTTTGTTGGTCAGGAGATGCAACATCTTGATTTGTCAATTTAATTGCAGCAATAACGACAATTAATGTAACCGCAATTAATATCATTAAATTTTTCGTATTCATTTTTAATTCCTTCTTAAAATCAAGCGGGTGAATCGAAGCAACTCACCCTTCTTGTTTCAGTTAGCCACCCAAATTCCGTTTACGACGATTTCGGTAAAAACTCAAACCAAAACCCCCTACGCCAATCAACAAAGGAATCAATCCAATATTGAGAAATTTCATTCGATTTTCCAAATTTTCAATATCTTTACGTAATTCATGTTGTACATTACGTAACTCTTTGCGAATCTTGATTTTTTCTTGGCGAAAATTCTCAATTTCCCGCTGTTGTTCAACACTGAGAATAATAGTATTATCTCCTTGTTGTTTTTGAGACTGTAACTCAGTAATTTTTTTCTCAGTCTCTTCTAAACGTGCTTGTAATTCCTTTTCTTTTTCACGAAACTTTTGTTCAGCTTCCTTTTGAATTTCTTCTAATTTAGTAAACGCACGGATAGCAGAACCGCGACTACGGACGCTGATCAATTCATTACTACCCGTCAAACTATCGATAGCATTGGTTAATAAAGTCGCATTAGCCGCCTGTGGCAAGGCAATCCGTTGTCCCAAGAAATTTTGTACTTGTACCCAAAATTGATCTTGCAACATATCAGTATCACCGATCACAATAATATTAACAGCGTCAACTGATTCAGCAAGATGTGCTTTTTTAGCAACTTCATCATCAGTAGTTGTATCATCTGCTTTATTTTCATCGGTTACTGGGGCTTTTGGCTTACCGTCAGGAAAGGCTGTTTTGACTTTGCCACTGATACGTGCTGCTAAGGTAAATTGTTGTTCTGCCTTGAAATCACGTACCATCGCTTCTGGATCGGCTAACATGCCTAATTTTACCGTATCAATTAACATGGCATTAGTGCTTGATTGTAATAACGGTTCAAATGTCACATCACTACTTTCACGTTTTTTCAATTCACCCGCACTGGCTAAAGTGATATTACTTAAGTTGGTAGTGATAATATCTTCTTGATTAAGAAAAGTTTTATCATTCACATTCATATATATTGGATAATCAGTGACATACATGCGATTACCTTTACGAATTTGCACTTTTTGCGCTAGCGTCATATCACCTACCACTTTGCCGTGCGTCATTTCCACACCCCATTTCTCAAACAAGCGACCTAAATCGGAGTTGCGTGGCATGTTAATATTGGCAAAGGGATTGTTAGGATCAGAAGGTAATTCTTCAGTTTCTGCGTAAGGATCAACAAAAACTAATAATCGACCGCCTTTTAGCACAAATTGATCGATAGCATATTGAGTTTGTTCAGTTAAATTTTTGGGATGAACTAACATTAATACGTTAATTTCTGGATCAATTTCAGTCGTGTCCAATTCAACTGAACGCACATCAAATGATTGACGCAATTGTTCAATAATCATCCAAGGCGGTGTGGCATTTTGGGCAAAAGGTGCCGTTTTATCACCTTCAATCGGTAAAGTACTCATAATACCAACAACTTTTTGTTTTGGATGAGAAAGTTGATAAATCAATTTTGTCATATCATATTCTAAAAATTCTTCTCGATTTGGTTGGAAAAAGGTAATAATTTCCTTATCATCGACCGAATTTGTTCCGACCAGACCAAAATAGAAAGTGGTGTTGCTATCATCCAATGGTACGCCTTGTAAACCATAGCCTACCGCGCGATCTTCTGCTTCAGAAAAAGGTTCTGGATCAATCACTTCTAATTGTAATTTTCCACCAGCAATACGTTGATATTCTTCTAATAATTCACGTACTTGAATGGTATAAGTGTTTAGACTTGGTAAACTAGTCGCCAATTTTTGTGACAAATAAAAGCGCAAAGTGATAGGTTCTTCTAGGCTTTGCAGAATTTGCTTAGACCCAGTTGATAGGGTATATAATTGATTTTCGGTCAAATCAACGCGCATGGCTTTAAATGCAATATTACCGACGATATTTATAGCTAAAAACAAGATGATACCAATCAGTAAACCGGTAGTTGTGAGCAGTTTTTTCATAATTGACTCCTTAGTCTGCCTTTTTCATTTCAATTAAAATAGCAGTAGCAAATAACCAAAATGCCATGAGTGAAAAGAAGAAGAGAATGTCGCGTAAGTCGATGACTCCTTTACTAATTGCACTAAAATGGGTTAAAAAACTAAATGAACTAATGGTTTCAATCACTACTTGAGGTAACCAGCCGCTAAAAAAGTCTAATACCATTGGAAAGCCGCTTAAAATAAAGGCTAAACAAACGACGACTGTAATGACAAAAGCAATGACTTGATTTTTAGTAACTGCTGACATGCAAGAGCCAATGGATAAAAATGCGCCTGCCATCAAGAAGCTACCTAAATAGCCCGCAAAAATGACAGCATTGTCAGGATTTCCCAGATAATTAACGCTGATCCATATCGGAAAAGTGAGGATTAGAGCAATGGCAGTAAATATCCACGCTGCTAAAAATTTCCCTAAAACAGCATCAGTGATAGTGATGGGTAGAGTTAGCAACAGTTCAATTGTGCTGCTTTTACGTTCTTCTGCCCATAAACGCATAGCAAGTGCTGGAATAAGGAATAAGTAGAGCCAAGGATGGAACGAGAAGAAAGGTAATAAGTCCGATTGCCCGCGTAAAAAGAAATTTCCTAAGTAAAAGGTAAAAATACCACTTAAGAACAGAAAAATAATAATGAAAACATAAGCAATGGGGGTTGCAAAATAGCTAGATAACTCACGCCTAAATACGACCCACAGGTTATGGCTCATAATGAGGTTACTCCTTTAAAATTAGATAGAAAAGTTAAGATTGTGTAGTGACGGTACGAAATACTTCGTCTAAATGACCTTTTTCTGCATGTAATTCAATTACTTCCCACTGTTTTTCGCGGGCGCAATGACTGATGTCTGCTACGATCGAACAATTGGGTTTAGGGTAGATTTGATAAGTCATTGTTTGCGCAGTTTCTTCTATCGTTTCCAATTTATGCACATTGCTCACATCTAACAAAGCTTGTCTAATTTCTACTTGATTATGAGTGGAATTGCGCAAAGTAATAGTGACTGCATTGTGATATTTGGATTTGGCTTCAAGCTCGTTGGGCGTGCCATCTGCTAGAATTTTGCCATTACTGATGATAATTGCGCGACTGCAAACAGCATCGACTTCTTCCAAAATATGGGTAGATAAAATAATGACTTTTTCTTGTGCCATATTTTTGATTAAACTACGTACTTCGTGCTTTTGATTGGGATCGAGACCATCTGTAGGTTCGTCCAAAATCAGAACTTCTGGATCGTGTAGAATTGCTTGTGCTAAACCCACACGGCGTTTAAAGCCTTTTGACAGCGTTTCAATGGGTTGATGTAACACGTTGTTTAAATTAACTTGTGTAACAATATCAGCAATGCGTTGTCGTTTTTTTGTACCAGATAATCCGCGAATAGCAGCGATAAAATCTAAAAAATCAGCTGTTGTCATATCGGGATAAGCCGGCGCGCCTTCGGGCAAGTAGCCAATACGTCTTTTTACTTCCAATGGTTGTTTAGTGATGTCATAACCGTCAATTGTGACTGTGCCCGCCGTGGGCGTTAGAAAGCCGGTAATCATCTTCATGGTTGTCGATTTACCAGCACCGTTAGGTCCTAAAAACCCTAACACTTCTCCTTTGTTGACTTGAAAGGAAATATTATCTACGGCTGTCAACAGTCCAAATTGTTTACATAATTGTTTAATTTCGACTTTTGTTTCCATATCATTTATATTTCAATTGAGTATTACAGATTGAGGGGTGGATGCAGTGATCGCTGCATTAGAGTGAATATAGCGAATATTGCCATGATACCCCCTTTTAACTATGTGTTAATTTGACCGAAATAGTTTTGGGGGCTGGAGAGGAGATTTTCAAGTATTTTTGTCTGACATTAACGCTACTGAATTTAAAGCATCCCTAACTTGTCAGCAATGATGACCATCATAAAAGACAAGAATAATGCGATTAGGGGTGCAACAACCCAAATAATTGCTAACTTTTTAATTGAACTACGTACAAATGTTTCTTTCCATCCTACTTTACACACGCTTAATGCAATAATTGCCGCTGCATTCATTTGCACTAGTGAGGTTGGAATGC
This sequence comes from Thiomargarita sp., assembly GCA_020721045.1. Classification (GTDB taxonomy): domain Bacteria; phylum Pseudomonadota; class Gammaproteobacteria; order Beggiatoales; family Beggiatoaceae; genus DYNN01. Next base: position 13,873 of record DYNN01000079.1, read on the forward strand.
CTTTGCTAATAGAGGCAATCAATAATAAGGAGGCTGTGACTATTGAAATCAAAGTTGCACCTAGCGCACCGAATTCAATAATTTCTTTTCCTGTCGTTTCAACTACACCTGCACCAAAAATAGAACTGCCAATGCTAAAACAAGGTGCAACAATTAAGGTAGCGATAATCACTAATAGTATGAAGTTTTCATTGTTTTCAGGAAGTTGTAATGTATTCGATAGTAAAGATACAATGGGTCCAGACGCATTAGCTACATTATTAGAACCAATAGCAAAAGCAACATAAAGTGCGGTAAAAATTACTAATATGCGCCAAATAGGGTATTGACTAATCTGATTAAATGCAATGATATTTCTTTGTTTTAGTGGATGATAAATAAATTTTCCAATCAAGTAAACAATCATAAAAGCCAATATTGGTGTGATAAACCAAGTGGGCAAAATTTCAAAAAATACTTTGTCGCTATTTAATACTCCAAAATAAACAGCCGGTCCTATTAAGGCAAATACGGTGGATTGGCTGGTAGATTGTGGTACTCGCAATAAATTGGCAACTAGCAAGGAAATAGAAATGGCAATTAAAATAATTGTTACTAAAGTAAGTCCCATCATGTCGGCTGGCAAGATGCCTTTACTGATGGTCATAGTCACTTTTTTACCAGCTAAAATCGCGCCTAGAAATACAGCAATACCAAATAATCCGGGGATTAAATCCCGTCTTAGCATGCCTGCACCATAAGCTGCTGAAAAAGAAGGCGCAGTACCACTCCCGCCCATGTTAATAGCCAAAAACATCGCAATAACGAAGGGAATTAGTAGTAAAGAGAATATGGGGGATAACATAAATGATATTTGATCCTTGTTTTCTTACCGAAACTATCCTGCACAATTTTGTTCAACGTACGCATTATCATATACTTTCAAATATATTTAAAGCAACCTAGTTAAGTTCTTAGAAAAAAATCGTTGTAGAATGTGAGCTGAGATTATATATTACTGCGATATAACTAGTTGATGAATATGAGATCATCTTAAATATCGATAACACTAAAATGAGAAAACTATGATAATTATTCGTTTGTTTTTATTAACTATATTAATGTCATTGATAGTAAATTGTAGTGATCATGAAGAGGTTGATCGTGCAGATTGGCCTGAAAAATTGACTTTTGGTGTTATCCCCTTAGAAAAACCAGATGAAATTCAACAACGCTATGCTGCATTTGCTCAATACCTTGAAAGAAAACTCAAAATACCGGTTGAAATTTATGTACCTAACGATTATACCAGTGTTATCAAAGAAATGAAGGAAAAACGAATTGATGTCGCAGAATATGGCGCGAAATCTTATATTACTGCAACGCAAGAAGCCAATGCTAAAGTGTTTGCAAAAAAAGTTTATCTTCATGGTGAAGATGGATATTATGGCTTGATTATTACCAATAAAAGCTCAGGTATAACCCAATTATCTCAATTAAAAGAAAAAAAATGGGCTTATGTTGATGGAGAATCTACCAGTGGTATGTTAGTTCCCAATGCTTATTTTTACGCAGAAGCCAAAATTGATCCAGAAACTTATTTTTCTGAAATTCATTATTCTGGCAATCACGAAACTTCGATTTTAATGGTACGAAATGGGGAAGTTGATGCAGCAGCAACCAATAATAATTCACTACAGTTTGGTGTTGTCAAAGGTTTATGGCGATTGGAGGATTTTAATATTATTTGGCAATCTTTATGGATACCTGCTGATCCTATTGCCTATCGTAACGATTTGCCAATTTCACTTAAACAAGCACTACAAGATGCTTTTATTCATTGCGACGACCAAAAAGCACTCCAAGCCATTCATATGACTAAATTTGTATCAGCTAATCCCATTGAGTATGAGTTTATGCGTAAATTGGTTGAATTCAATGAACGCCGTAATATTCAGCAATAGTATCATGCCACAAATTTCAACGTGAATTCGACATAGGAATAGATATAATACTTTGAATTTAAAATACAAAATTTCGTAAAGAATCAAGTAAACCATTTAACTGTTGCAGTAATTTTGGATAAAATAACCTTCTTATCCCTTTTTACGGTGGACTAAATGCGGATTGATTAAGGGATGGGTAATGTTTTTATCCATCCCACATGATTCTCGATTGAATCATATCTGAAATAACTCCGTCATATATTTCAATAAAGTTTTTTCGTTCACGATGGTCAACTTAAACATACTGCTGCTTCAAAAAACATATTTAAATGTATGTATTTGATAATTCGCTTTCTGTTG
>DYNN01000152.1 GCA_020721045.1 Thiomargarita sp.
CCCCTTAATCAATCTATTTTTGTAACAACTCTTCTACACCACTGATCTTTGCAATACTCAACATTTGAGCTGGAATATTACAAAATTGTAGTGTATTATCAGGTACTTGCCTTATTAATTCAATCAATAAAGCAAGTCCAGCACTGTCTGTTCGAGTAATTCCTTTTAAATCAACTACTTTTGGAGTTTGTGCTTGTTGTTTTTGCAAAAATTCTGTCAGTACATCATTTGCTGTTTGAAAGCTTAATTCACCTTCAATACGCCAACTTTCTGTATTTTCAGTAATAATTTGGCTCATTATTTAATTTTCAATGCATCTTGATTGCGAGATTTGATTTTGTCGATCAGACCATCCATGCCGATGTCATTGACATCTTTTTCAAAATCGCCTTGGTAATTCATCACTAAGCTAACGCCCTCAACGATCACGTCCCATATTTGCCAGTTGCTACCTTTAGCATACATACCGTAGTCAACTTTGATGTTTTTGTCGCCGTATTTTACCATCGTTTTCAAGGTGATGCGTTTACTGTCTTTTTCTCCATTGATAGGTAAATAAGTCACGTCAACTTTTTTACCAGCGGCGTCAACCAGCGATGTTGCGTAAGTACGTACTAATAAATCACGAAATGCCATTACAAACGCTTTCTGTTGATCAGCCGTTGATTTCTGCCAAGTGCGCTTACCCAGCACATACTTTGACATGAATTCAAAATCAAAATGACCCAACACAATGTCATCAACTAATTTGTAGACTTTTTCTGGGTTAGATTTGAGATTGTCTTTTTGTGCTTCGAGAGCAGATAACATCTCGTTAGTCGTATTTTCAATCAATTTTTGTGCATCGTCTGCAGTTGCCGCTAATAAAAACTGGCTGTAAAAGAGCACTAAAATCAAACTAAAACGCGTCATTAATTTCTTCATAAAAATTCCTTAAATAAATTAAAAAGTTACATCATTTAGCTGGAGGTGGTGTACTGTCACCAGCGGCTTTGTCAAACAAGAATTTGCCAACGAGTTGTTCCAAAATAATCGCCGATTGAGTTTTGGTCAATTCACTGCCTTGTTGTAAAAATTCTTCGCTCCAACCACTTGTTTTTAAAGCAATATACTGTTCACCTAATAATCCAGCAGTAAAAATACTTGCTGAAGTATCGATAGGAATTTTATTATATTGGCTGTTAATTTTGATCGTCACAACAGCTTCATATAGCTCATCATCAAAACGAATATCAGTGACTCTACCGATGCGTACACCTGACATTTTCACCGGAGATTTGGGTTTAAGTCCGCCTACATTTTCAAATCTTGCGATAATTTCATAACTACTGTCTGTAGCAAGCGCAGTTAAATTGCTGATTTTCATTGCTAAAATTAATATAGCGATAAAACCAAACAACATAAAAAAACCAACCCAAATTTCTACTGTCCTAGATTGCACTCATTTTCCTCTTATATTAATTTCATGATAATGATTATATAAGTTTTTTTCAATTGTGCATACAGATATATGTCAGATTGCACGAAATAATTTTAGTGTAATTCTATGAGTAATGCTTCAATCATGCACGTTGCTTGTTCAAGATAACTACCACCAAATAAATTTAAATGGTTGATAATATGATATAAATTGTACAAATTTTTCCGTACATCATAACCATCATCCAAGGGATATGCTTCTTGATACATTTCATAAAATCGCGTAGAAAAACCACCAAATAATTCTGTCATCGCTAAATCGGCTTCACGATCACCGTAATAAATGGCTGGATCAAAAATGACTGGATGATCTTGGGCATCTGCACCATAATTTCCAGACCATAAATCACCATGTAATAGTGATGCTGCAGGTGTATAAGTAGTGAAAAAATCCCCCAAATCTGCTAATAAAAGTTCACCTTGCGTTTGTAATTTTCCACCATGACCGTGTTTTGCTGCAAGATCAAGTTGGTATTTCAATCGATGTTCACGCCAAAAAGTAACCCAATCTGTTTCTGAGGTATTAATTTGCGGCGTTGAACCAATGTAATTATGGCGTAACCAACCAAAACGGGTACTAGTCACTTGGTGTAATGCAGCTAATTGGGTACCCATTAGTCCACTTGAAGTTTGGGTACTACTCCGTAAACTGATGTATTCAATCACTAAATAAGCATGATCATTGGTAGTGCCAACACACACAGGTAAAGGAACACGAATCATGTTAGTTTGCGCCAATTCTGTCAAACCGGTAGCTTCGGCAATAAACATATTTTCACAAGCAACATGATTTAACTTAACAAAGTAATTTTTTCCAGTGCCTTCAATGCGATATGCTTGATTAATACAACCACCACCGACACCATAGCGCGTTTGAATCTCAAAAGGTTGTCCAGTTATGTCACTCACATGTGCCGTAATCGTTTGCCAATCAATTGTATTACCCATTTAATTACCTCATTTTCAGTACCAATTCAGTAAAGACATCCCCGCGATGTGCATAATTATTAAACATGTCAAAACTAGCACAAGCGGGTGATAATAGAACTGCATCATTAGTCGTTACCAATTGTGCGGATTGTTCTACAGCGGCTTGCATGGTTGCGGCATAATAAAGCGGTACCGTCTCTGCTAATGCTGCTGCAATGATTGGTGCATCTCTTCCGATTAAAATACAAGCTTTTAGGTGTTGTGCAACAATGTCTTTTAACGGTGAAAAATCAGCATCTTTACCTTCACCGCCGGCAATTAGAATAATTTGTCCTGATTTTTCTAATCCTTGAATCGCCGCGATAGTTGCGCCTACATTGGTGCCTTTAGAATCGTTAAACCAATCGGCTCCATTTTTACGCGCTACCCAAACACAACGATGGGGCAAACCGGCAAAAGTTTGTAAGGTTTCAATCATGGCTGATAATGGCAAACCAACGGCTTCACCCAATGCTAACGCCGCTAATGCATTTGCTCGCATCATTGCACCTTGTAATCGCATTATGGAAACGGGACATAGCCAAGTGGATTCTTTGTCATCACTACGTAAAAAATAGAGTGCGTGCTGATGATGACAAACGCTATAAGTCGCACGTTCACAATCTAAACTAAAGCTCACATGTGGGCGATCTGGCGGTAAAATAGCAACAACTGCTGGATCATCTGCATTGATCACAATCAAACCATCGCCTTGAAAAACACGTTGTTTAGTCGCTTGATATTCGGCAAAATCACGATAACGATCCATATGATCTTCGGTGATATTTAATATCACAGCCGCTTTTGCATTTAAACTCACCGTTGTTTCTAATTGGAAGCTAGACAATTCTAACACATATAAATCCGGTGCAGGGTGGCATAACAATTCTAATGCCGGTGTACCCAAATTACCACCTACACGCACATTCCAACCAGCTTGTTTTGCCATTTCACCCACTAAAGTGGTTACCGTACTTTTACCATTAGAACCCGTAATCGCAATAACCGGTGCGTTGACATGGCGAGCAAATACTTCTATTTCACTAATGATAGGGATATTTTTTGCCTTTGCTTGAATAAGTGCAGATTCGGCAGTAGAAATTCCCGGACTGATTACAATTTCTTGGGCATTGGCTAAAATGTATTCATCAAATCGACCGACAATATACGGTGTATTCGGACATTTTTGTGGTAGATGAGCTAATTCAGGTGGTTGCATACGATTATCCATTAAATAAACGCGAACACCTTGTTTAATCAGGAAATGAGCCACCGTCATACCTGTTTTGCCCATGCCCATAATTGCAGTGTAGGGAGAAGTAATAGTGAAATTTGTCATTTTATCGGGGAAAAAGAAAAAACATGTTAAAATTACATTTGGATTGAGAATACTCAAATGATTTGATTTTGCACAAATAAGGAAATTTAAGTATGTTAGCAGCCAGTATCACATTGCATATTTTAGCAGTTATTCTTTGGATTGGCGGTATGTTTTTCGCACATTTTGTACTGCGTCCAGTCGTTAATCAACTGTTAGATTTAGAATCGCGTCTCACCTTTCTCGCGGCTATTTTTGCTAAATTCTTTGCTTTTGTCTGGATTAGCATTATTTTACTCTGGTTGACGGGCGGTGCAGTTATTATTTTACAAGGCGGTATGAGTCAAGTATCGCCTTATATACATGTCATGTTAGGCATTGGAACTATGATGACGCTGCTTCAAAAAACATATTTAAATGTATGTATTTGATAATTCGCTTTCT
>DYNN01000237.1 GCA_020721045.1 Thiomargarita sp.
CTCGGAACACCAAATTTATACGGATAAGCGATCCGAAGTCTGGATAGGTATGATAGGATGTTTTGACGAACTGATAATTGAAATTCAACTTGGCAATAACGGACAATCGTATATTGCAAAAAGCACTCATCCGATGTTGGATTATGTATGGACGATCAATGAGAAGCTTGAGTTAGTTAAAATACCGAAATGAAGCACTGTTGTGATGCAGAAATTCGGGGTAATGGTCCATCTGAAACTGATTTCTTGCATTGTCCTAACCATGATTTTCAGAATTTTATGATTACCGGGATTGAAAAATCATGGCAATCTTTTTAATTCTGTGAATCATGGTTCTGACAGTCAGTCTGAACCACTACCCATATTTGAAACATTAACCCATGCTGCCGGGACAACATGGGTTAATTAACATCAATATATTTCAATCATCAGGCATCAATAATTGCCAAAGCTTCTTCACGATACGCATCCATGATATACGGAATGCCGGTGATTTTGGCGCATTCTTCGGTCAGACAGGCAAGATCGTCTCTGCAAATATAATGGGTGCGCCATTTGCGTGCGCCAGCCATCAACTGCTGCAAACCGATTCTCAGCTTTTCGGAAACCGTATAAACGCCGACCGCGCCGAGCGGGAAGTTTTCAACTTCTTTGCCGAATTTGTCTCTGAGTTTGTCTGAAAAATAAAAACTCTTGACTTTTTTTAGAAGATAATATAAGTGATTATAATGTGTTAAAAATTTATAGAGGATTCTCAATAAATGCCATTCTTACGATTTCCTGTCAAGAAAGAATAAGAGGTAATTATGTCTCGGAAAGAAGATTTAAACAAACTTATAAATAACCATAAACGTCGGTTACAGAAACTTAAAGAAAAGAAAGCTATTTTGGGACTTTCGGCTGATCCTTCAATTGAGATTGGGATAGAAGAAATAGAATCAGAAATTAAAAAATTAGAGCAAGTTTCTGTTGAACATAAAGAGAATAATGCAAATCCAAATGCATTTAAACAATTATAAAACAACTTCACAAGATAATCAAGGGTTTAATTCTAACACCTCAAATAATGAAAAAGATGATAAATCTGAAAACATAGTAAAGATAAATGGAGATATTGGTAATAGTACTATCGTTACAGGACAAGGGAATAAGGTAGTGCCTCTCATGTAATGAGACAAAGAAAATTATTACTTACATGAATTACTG
>DYNN01000153.1 GCA_020721045.1 Thiomargarita sp.
CAATCCCCCTTTGGTAAAGGGGGAAGCAAAATTTCCTTAACTTAATGCTATTGAATGTTAGCCTAAATCGCCATTTTTAAAAATCCATTCCATTGCCTTGCGCTTTCTTTTCTAACTCTTTTAATCTTTCGCTCAAAAATTCAATTTCTTTTGGATCAGTAAGTTGTCCTTCTAACAAGATACCACCGATAATCAGTTGTGCGCGCTCTAATTCTCCCATATCTTCCAAAATAAATATCCGCATTTCTTGCGCCCAACGCGGCATATCTGTTGTCGCATGATCACTAATCGCTTGGGCATACTTTAAAGCTAATGGCAAATCCTTTAAACGATGACGGGCTAATACCACGGCATGTGCTAACCATGACCACCGATGATTAGGTGCTTTAAGAAATTCTGTGTAAATAAAATCTAGCATTTCTTTTTGTTTCAACGGATTATTAACATTACTATATAAATGACTGGCTACCAGTAGAGGATATTGGCTACGTGGGTCTAGCTCTAATATATTTTCTAACCACTGTCTCAGAGCTTGGTAGTTAAATTGATCGTAAGATAAGATTTGTCCCGCTTGAATTTCAAAGGTACGCAGCCACAACATATAAAGTTTAGCCGCGGTAATGGGATCACCTAAACTGGTCATTTTTAATATTTCAATGGAAGGTGGGCTGTGCAAAGATTCAATTTGTACAGAAGAATTATGACGATAACTTATTATTTGTAATGATAAACTAATAATAAGCAGTATTTTTATAAAATTAGGTACATTATGTAATTGTCGTTGTTGATTATTCATAGGTTTTTTCGGTATAGATCAAACAATGACATTGCAGTAAGTAGCAACATATAAATAGCGGTTTGACCAATAATTTCAAGTAATTCATGAAAATTTCCAGTATGATAAATAAGCCATGCTGTTTGCGCAAAATTATCTAAATTAGGTAGCAGGATTGCCAATAAAGTAATAAATTGATTTGTAATCCATTCAGTAATAGTATGTTGAGTATGAGTAGTCATCAATTGTATGGTTGTTATACTGCGCGCAAGTATGTAAAAACTGATGACAGCACTAAAAGATTGAATAGTTTGATTAAAAGTGAGTACGCAAAGAAAGCTGATTTGAGTGATGATTAATAGCTCACAAAGAAGGGCGATGGTCCATAAACTCACATAATACAATGATTCATAGTACAGTAGTACACCACCAAAAAGTAGTGCGATAAGACTTGCAATTAATACGAAACCAATGAGTTTACCAAAAAAATAGGTACTCCTTTTAATAGGTAATGAAAGGGATAGAGTGATAGTATGCTCACTAAATTCCCGCACCATACTAACGATGACAAATAAGCTCATAGTGTATACAGCACTGAGGCGTAAAAAAGCGGCTAGTAGGCTCGTTTGATTGGCTTGATTTTCTATTAATGCAATTTGTCCAAGGAATAGAGCAAATCCAATACCACTACTAATAAGTAAGATAATAATGGCAAAAAGACGTGTATATAGGGCTTCGAGTAAAACGTAATTTGCAAAGGTAATCAGTTGCTTCATGTTTTTCAAAGAAAGTGAAAAAATTATTTCGATTAAAGTAGTTATTGCTGTATTATAAACATAAGTGATGTTTAGTTCATTTTTTTCTCTATTTTTAGGTAACGATGATGATAACAAAGAAATTAATTTATAGCGGCGTCGGTATCTTGTGTACTGTATTGAACGCTTACGCTGATGATCCACTTGTGCTACAGACGGATTCTTCAATGACAACAGAGTCTGAATTTCCAAGTGATATACTTACTTTTTATCCTTCAACTGACGCTGCAACAGCCGCAATGTTAAGTTTGCCACCGAAAGGTTATGATGATGAGTTAAATGAGATTTTAGATGAAGTAAAGTTATTACAATTAGAAAAAACCAGATTAGAACTGCAACATGAGGTAAAACTACTGTCTCTTCAACAAGAACGAGATCGATTATTGTTGGAAAATGAATTGGTAGTTGAAAAAAATCGTAAAAAACTGGCTGAGTTAACCGCACAGAAAGAAAAAATAACGCTGGAAAATGAATTACATGCGGCTCAAGAACAACAACAGTTGGCTAACTTAAGTGCAGCTAAAGCGCGCCTAGAGTTGGAAAATACATTTGAAGAGCAACGCCGATTGCAAAAGTTGGCTAAAACTGAATTAGAAAAAGCCAGCCTTGAGTTACAAAATACAATTCAAGCAGAACGCAATAAACAAGAATCCATGCAAATCGAATTAGAAACAAGCCGACTAACTTTTGAATTGGCTAAACTTGATTTTGATCGCGCAAAAGAAAGTGTGGATTTAGATATTTTAAGTAACAAATTGTCCGAACGTTCTATGCGAGAAGAATGGGAAGATCAGGTCGATTTAGAAGTAAAATATTTGAAAGAACCCTTTGTTGACGGACATTTAATCATCAGCGATCGCAGAATTTTCCTAGATGGTGGTATTTGGGGAGGGGATGAGGGAATGATGAGTGTTGCAGACTCTATTATTGAGCAAATTCATTACTACAACAACAAAAGTGAAGAGTATCCCATTTTCCTTGTGATTGGCAGTAGTCCGGGCGGTTCAGTGATGGAAGGACTTAAAATTCTCAAAGCAATGGAAAAAAGTCGGGCACCGGTTTATGTAGTGGTACAAGCATTTGCTGCAAGCATGGCAGCAGTACTTACAACCTTAGCAAAGCGTTCTTTTGCTTATCCAAATGCAATTATTTTACATCATCAAGTGTGGGGTTTTGCTTTTGGTAATGTTGTTGAGCAAAAAGAGCAAGTTGAATTTTTAGAAGAATGGAATCGCCGTTTGATACAACCTGTGGCTGAAAAAATGGGTATCACTTTGGATGAATTTGTTGAAACCATGTATGAAAATAATTCTAGTGGTAATTGGATAGAATTTGCCGATGAAGCTGCAAAAACCAAGTGGGTCGACTATGTGGTAGAAGACGTGAGAGATATATCTTACATTAAAAAACCAACCGAAGAAGACAATGTGATCGAAGTGGATTTTGTTACCGATCATAAACGTCAATTAGTTGAAAAAATTGACGCACAAGGCACGCATTATGTACAAATTCCTCACTTAACACCGCCAGATGTTTACCATCTTTATAATCCGGATAATTATTACAGATATCAGTAAACTGTGCGCGTACCGATGAAAAACGGTACGCGATTCTACTTTTAAATATGTTTAAGCGGTTGCTTCTACTTTTTTACCACCAAAGAATTTCTTCATTATGTAGTAAGTCGCTGCGCCAATTAACACCCCACCTACAACGGCAACACCTACGGGATGTGCTACAATGAAAGCTTTAGCAGCACCAGTTGATAAAGCAGTTGGGTGATTTGCTGTATTTGCCATGGTTCTTATTTCCATTAATATTTCTCCAATTTTATGAGTTTATAACAAATATTGATTTTCAGTCAGGCTGATTATCAATGGTAAAAAAATGCAATTTTCCAATTAATTTTCGTTAATAAATAGGAATTAGTATATGAAAATTCTTTGCTTAATGCAATTCTCATGTTTCAGCAATTTTTAATCCAATTCTTTTGCAAATAAAATTTTTAGCGACTAAGATTACAAATTAACTTCTTTCAATAACTGATGGATATGAATAATAAAATCATCATTTTTAAACAAATCTTTATCAAAAATTGCCTCAGCATATTGATTTAAACGCGTATGTTCATCTGCCGTTAAATCCTGTGTAGTAATGATCACCACTGGGATTTCGCGCCATTTTTCATTTTCGCGCAAACGCATTAAAAATTCAAAACCATTCATCACGGGCATATTCAAATCGAGCAAAATCAAGTTGGGTTTTTTAATTTCCAATTGTTCCAATGCCACCAAACCATTTTCTGCTTGGCAAACGCGCAATCCTTCATTTTCTAGAAATTGTGTCAATAAAGCGCGACTCACTTCTTCGTCATCGACACACATCACAAGGGTATCAGCGGTTTTATTTGAAATATGATGTTTGTTTAGAATCTCTGCTAATTTATGGCGTTCAATCGGTTTGGTAACATAGTCTAAAGCACCTAACGCAAGCCCCTTGTGCTCAAATTCTTCCACTGAAATCATGATCACAGGAATACGTGAAAGTAACACATCACTGCTTCAAAAAACATATTTAAATGTATGTATTTGATAATTCGCTTTCTGTTG
>DYNN01000238.1 GCA_020721045.1 Thiomargarita sp.
CTAATGATTGTAACCATATTTGAAAATGCCCAAGATTTCTTTATTTTGCTTTTGAGAATCGTTAGCAACAGGTTGGCCAACATAACTGCCCAAATCTGAATGATAATTGCATTCTCATTATCTCCCAAAAAGTATTTTAGTGGGAAATTCTGTTTCAACTGCTTGAATAAAAGCTCTATTTGCCATCTTTTCTTGTAAATAAGGGCAATTTCTTCTGCCGTAAGGTCAAAATTATTAGTGATAAACTCAAATAATCTCTTGTTCTGATTATCCCAATAAGCAATACGTCTGGCTTTGTGTTTTAATTCTTTTTTTTCTCCGTATGACAATTCGATTTCTTCATCTTTTAGGACACCCGAGTCTGCATCATCTGGAATATCAAATTCTTTTCGTGCTTCATATATTGCATTATCTTTAAGCCTAGTTACATACGATATCTTTTTTGTTGTAAATATCTCATATTGTGCATAGTCAACGTATCCCTTATCAAAACAAAGAATAGAACCTTCGGGTAAATCAACCTCTTTTAAAAGCAAATGGTCATGCTTGGCTGCAGCTGTATAACGAATGAAGCAGGGCATGTTATCTTCCGATTTGATGATTGTGTGTGCTTTTATTCCACCCTTCTTTTTCCCATCAATAGGGTTGCGACCAACACCTTTAAGAATGTCTTTAAACAGCGTTATAGTGGTTGAATCCATAATATACAACCGCTTAATATCTATTTTACTCAACTTGCTGTCCGCTAAAATATGAGCATGTTGACTATAGGTATCATGATATATTTTTGCAAACAACTCGTTAGGTCGACGCGCATTTGCTTCTGATAAGGTGCTTCGTTTAACCACGTAGTCCAATCCCAAATGTTGAAGCTTGTGAGCATTGGACAAAAGCCCTAATACAGTATCTCTTATTGAATGATAACCTTCAAAGGCAACGAACAACATCACTACAACATGTTTGTAACTGGTGAATTTCTTCACATATCGGTCAGCATCCAACGCTTTGGAGAACTTATTTATATTTGACTTATCTACAAATTTTAATATCTGTGTAAATATCGGCTGTCCGCTAAAATTCTTATCTTTGCCCATGATTTTAATTTTTGGTGTAGTAACCGCAAAATTAAATCATTTAGGGGAATCTCTTCGGGGAATCCCCTAATTTTTTATGCGAAAAATATTTTTAACCGGACAACAATG
>DYNN01000080.1 GCA_020721045.1 Thiomargarita sp.
TGTATATATATAATATTAACATATCAATGGTTATCAATATTTTTATAGACTATATATCCTTTGGCAACTAAAGTGCATGACGGCTTGTGCTTTATGCATTGTGCTGTGCTCAGGTCGAGCGTTAGCTTTACAAAAGTATCCATAAATGAAGGAAATTTGATGCCTATAGAACATGAATTAAGAGTACTGGCAAAAACATACGCAGAGAAACTCAGCGGTCAAATCGATGTCCGTGTAGCAGAAATGGAAGAAGATGATCAATCCCATTTCCTGATTTATCGTGTTCTTGGTGTTACCACCAAAGAAGGGAAGATGATCGATATTTACCAAAATAAAGGTCGTTTTTTATACAAGTACGCAGGTTCCTTCCTAGAAGAGGCTACCAAACTGTGTTTCAAGCACAAGTTTCCGGATTCTGGAACCGTGAAAATTCCTAACACCATTGGTCAAAGACCGAAAACATTCGAAATCGATTGCCTCGTTGCTCCCGATGCTATAGAGATTAAATGGAGAGATGCAACAACAGATGGTGATCACATTAACAAAGAACATACCAAGATAAAGGTCATATCCGCGGCTGGCTTCACGCCAATAAGAGTAATGTTTTACTACCCAAATAGAACTCAGGCACAAAGAATTCAGGAAACCCTTGAAACACTTTATAGGGGAATTGGAGGAGAGTATCACTGGGGCGATAATGCTTGGGAATATGTAAGAGAAAAAACTGGTTTTAATTTGAAATCGTTATTGGAAACAATAGCGGAAGAGAACACGCACGAAGATGAGTAGCTCAAACAGTAAACTATTGCTTGGCGACTGCCTGATAGAAATGGAATCGATTGATAAAGATTCCATTGATCTAATTTATCTCGATCCGCCTTTTTTTACTGAAAGAAAACATGCGTTAAAAACAAGAGATCGAGCCAAAGAATTTAGCTTTGATGATATTTGGGGTTCTGATCTTTCCTATGGCGGGTTTCTTTATGATCGCATAAGGCTCATGAAAGGGTTGCTGAAAGAGTCAGGTTCTATTTTCGTTCATTGTGATAAAAGCGGCGAGCATATTATTAGAGCAATATTAGATAACGTATTTGGCACTGAAAATTTTCAGTCAGAGATTATTTGGAGTTATAAACGCTGGTCAAACTCCAAAAAAGGGCTTATGCCAAGCCATCAAAATATCTATTTTTATTCTCGCTCGAAAAAATTCAAATTCAATACAATCTACACTTCGTATTCTGAGACAACCAACATAGATCAAATACTCCAGAATAGAACTCGGGATGAGCATAATAAATCTGTTTACGAAGTTGATGAAAATGGAAAGTTCAAACATGGTAAAGAAAAAAAGGGCGTTCCACTAAACGATGTTTGGGAAATTCCATATTTAAACCCAAAAGCAAAAGAACGGGTCGGTTACCCAACACAGAAACCTATTTTGCTTTTAGAGAGAATCATCAAACTTGTAACTGAGGAAGATGATCTTGTTCTTGATCCATTTTGTGGTAGTGGAACGACATGTGTGGCCGCACAATTGCTCAATCGGAATTACATCGGTATTGATAAATCAAAAGAAGCAATTGAACTAACAAAGCAAAGGCTCTCTAGTCCGGTAAGAACAGAATCCAATTTGCTAAAAAATGGCAGAGAATCGTATATCAATGTTGACAAAGAGGCTCTTAGCTTATTGAGCGGTATTCCATTCAATCCAGTTCAAAGAAACAAGGGAATTGATGCAATACTTGTAGAGCAATACGAAAAAACACCAATTCTCGTTAGGATTCAGAGGGTCAACGAAACATTATCCGAAGCTGCATCTTATTTGCTAAAAGCAAAAGAGACCAAGCAATCTAAAAAAGTCATTCTTATTCAAACTCATGAGAATGATTTATTTTCAGACATTGTCCACACTGAGGGACTGGTAATACTTCAGGCACCTTCTCTACAAATAAATAAAGAGCTAACAAACAACACCAGTCCACCCACGCAGAAATTAAAGAATAAAGGGGGCGCTACCCTTTTTTAGGGTGCCTATTTTTGCACAAAACTATCTGAACCACAAAGCAAGTTTTTATTGATATTACGCCTGAACATTTCTATGTGAAGAGCAAATGCCGTTAAAGTTTGTGCCAAAAATGAACTCATTGGCGGTATTCGCTCCCTTACACGGCTAAAAATTTTTGATTGATTATAATAAAATCACCTATTTCGATATCATCAATCCCTATTTTTATTGGGATGTTTTCTGAAACTACTAACGAGGAATCATTGTTGCGTAATGTGGTAAGGTAAATCTGGAAATACGATTCGAGCAAGCTAGCATAAGAATATCTTAGCGAAGATGCTCAAAAAAGGGTAGCGTCTCCTTTATCCTATTAGGATGCTGATAAACATTTTTTCCGTCGGCTGGTGAAACTTTTGATCAGCCTAGTTACGTTTAATAAGTAAAAAATGTTAATATTGACGCTATGATGAAATTATCACATACAGATTGCTAAAATAATTTGTTATGTTTATCTGTTAGTTGACTCAGTGATAGCAGTCCAATCATTGAAATAATTATAATATAAAACTGTCATCGGCTATGTCTGATACATAACAGTCAGTAGTTTAGTGGTATATAACCCATTTATGAAGGCAAAACATTCAAAACCTCTCTTACTAAGTATTCTTATTCTAGCCATTTTGGTTTGGCTTGGTTATAAAAATACTGAACAGAGCAATACATTTAACGAAGCAATTTACATCGCTTTTGTTGGTCCATTAAGTGGATCGGGTGCTTCAGAAGGAACAGCGCTACTGCAAAGCGTGAAATTATATCTCAATGATGTGAATAAAAATGGAGGAATTAATGGTAGGCTGGTTGTTTTAGATGAATATGACGATCAGAATAATCCCATTAAGGCAAAAGAACAAGCCATTGAAATTGTAAATCAAAATCGTGCTGTCGCTGTTATTGGACATTACTATAGTTCTTGTTCTCTCAGTGCTGGAGACATTTACAAACAACATGAAATTACTGCAATTACACCAGGTTCTACCAATGTAAAAGTGACACAGGATAATCCATGGTATTTTAGGACTATTTTTCACGATGATTTGCAAGGTCGTTTTATGGCAAATTATTTGAAAAAAGTTTTACAATACAATGCGGTAACAATTATTCATCACGATGATGCTTATGGTAAAGATTTGGCACGCGCATTTAAAGACACTTTTCAAAATTTAGGCGCAGAAATTAAATATGAATATAAATTTCAGGGTAATGATGCCAATTTAACTTGGACATTGCAACAAATTGTTGATGATTTAGCGACTAAAAAAGACAGTGGATTTATCTTCTTAGCCACTTACGCATTAGAAGGCGTTGAGTTAGTTCATTTACTAAAAGATAAGGGGCTTAAAAATCCAATTATCGTACCTGCTGCCTTCGATTCTAAATCTTTTCAAGAAGGTTTCAACAACTATCCAGAAGAAAAGAAAAACCCAGGTTATTACACTAACGGTATTTACATTACGACACCGCTAATTTTTGATACTGCGAATGAAAAAGCCCAAAAATTTAAAGAGGAATATCAGGATACTTATCAGGAAGAAGCCAATTTACGTACGCCGTTTGCCTATGATGCTGCAATGTTATTGGTCAATGCGATCAAAAATACCGAAATCACAGGTCAAGTGCAAACAATTCAAGACGATCGTAAGACTATCAGAGAATATTTGGCGAAAATTGATAATAGTAGTGAAGCAATTGAAGGCACAACCGGATATAACTACTTTAATGAAAGCGGTGATGCGCAAAAAACGGTTGCCATGGGAGTTTATAAAAATAACAATATCATTTCTGCACTAGTACAATTACAAAGCGTTAGAAATCCTAATGAAATTCCTAATCTAGAAAAAGCAATTGAGGAAGGGCGTGTTATTGATATTGATAAGCAATATTTTTATAAAACTAATGTTGTTTATATTGGCACAAAAATAAATGAAATTACCGATTTTAATCTGGAGAATTTAACTTTTACTGTAGATTTTTATCTATGGTTTCGCTTTCAGGGTAATATTAAACCGCAAAATATTGAATTTATTAATGCATTTGAGCCTTTTGAATTAGAACCGACTAAACCAACTTTAACAACAAGTGCTGACGCAAAAGAGTTGCCACCGCCCGCACGTTTAATTAAGGTAGAAACTCAAGATCAAATTACACACCGGTTATATCGAGTAAAAAATACTTTCAAAGCGGATTTTTTGCCAACCAATTATATCTTTAATCAACATATTTTAGGTTTTAGTTTCCGTCATCATGATTTGACGCGCAATAATCTTATTTATGTAACAGATATATTAGGTATGGGACTGACCAAACAAGAAATTAATACCGAAATTAGTGCCAGTAAACTTGATAAAACTTTAGTACAAAGTTCTTCATTGATCGATTGGACGATTAATAAACCTCGATTTTTTCAAGATATTATTAAAGAAAATACGCTGGGTAGTTTGAAATACCTAGATGTACTTGGTGGAATGGTAGAATATTCTCAATTTAATATGGGAATACTGATTACAAGCAACAAATTTTCCATTCGACGCGCCATTTCACATCAAACCGCCGATAATATCCTACTTGTTAGTGGGATTATAATTTTATTATTAGCGTTTAAACACAGTACATTTAGGCGATTTTCAAAACTAATTTGGGTGATTCAAGCAGTTTTCGCTTTCTTACTACTATTATCGAGCGAAGTTGTGTTATTAGCACGATTAATTGATGAGACAAATACGACAAATATCAACAATATCATCAGATTTTTTGACATATTATGGTGGATTATTCCAGCAATTTTACTGCACTCAGCGATTGAACAATTTCTGTGGATACCACTAGAAGAGAAAAGTGGACGAAATATTCCACGCATTGGACGACGTTTTGTCTCATTTACTATCTATTTAATGACATTTTTCGCCATTTTAGCGTTTGTTTACGATCAGAGATTGACCAGTTTGCTAGCCACATCCGGTGTTATCGCCATGATTATTGGTTTAGCGATTCAAATCAATATTTCTAATATTTTCTCAGGCATTGCGATTAATATTGAACACCCATTTAGAGTGGGCGATTGGGTGCAAATTGGAACATTTGACGAAGGCAAAGTAGTTGATATTACGTGGCGCACCACACGTATCATTACTCGGATGGGCTGTATTTTAAGCATTCCTAATAGTGTGGCTTCAGAATCGACGATTCACAACTATGACTATCCTGACGACACATACTGGTTACGTTTTATTGTACATGTTCATCCTGCACATTCGCCGTATCGGGTACAGAAAATCATTCGAGATGCTGTTATTTCAACTGAAGTGGTGTTAAAAACCCCTGATCCGTTCATTATTTTTCGTGGATTAAGTGATTGGGCAGCCGATTATATGGTCTATTTTGCAGTCCGTGATTATGCTTGGCGATTGTTACACGAAGAAGCCGTTTGGACACGTATTTGGGTACATCTTAACCGAGCTGGCATTGCACCGGCTATTCAACGGCAAGAAATTCACCTATTTAGAGGCGTAAAAGAAAGGGGAGAGGAGGCGGCAACAAAGCCACTGACGTTGTTACGGGAGATTGATTTATTTCGCCCTTTTTCTGAAGAAGCAAAGTTATACCTAAGCGAACACATGCATATTCACAGAATATCTGCAGGTGAAATTATTGTTCGTCAAGGTGACGCTGGTAACTCCTTATTTATCATAGTTGAAGGCGTCGTTGGGGTCAGAGTGCTTACACCAGAGAAAGAATCCATTGAGGTTGCGCGTTTGGGTGCAGGTAACTTCTTTGGAGAAATGGCTTTATTAACTGGTGAAGATAGAACGGCAACTGTTATTGCGATTACAGATTCACACCTATTTGAGATTACAAACGAAGACCTTGCACCACTGATGGCAGAACAGACAGAAGTCACCGAAATGGTCAGTAAGGTATTAACACAACGTCAAATGATGACAAAATCGCAAATGCACGTACAGCACGATATTCAAGTGGAAGAAGATGCTTTACACAAACGTTTATTAGACAAAATTGAGAAATTCTTTGGTCTAACGACTAAATAAATCCTCAGCGATACTTTGCTTCAAAATTCTGCAAAAATTAAGTCGGAAATCAGTACGTTCCGACTTTTCTAATTTTAGAAACTGCGAACCATTGCTCATAAGCCAACACTTCAGATATGCCATATATTTTAGATTCGCAAACTGTTATTCAAATTGTTTTAAAACATTATCCTGAAGTACAGACCATCTACGTTTTTGGCTCTGTTATTGAAGATAACTTGCGACCAGACAGCGACATTGATTTAGCTTTGCTACTTCCACACGAAATAGCAAAAAAACAAAATAATTTATCAATGACATCAATACATTATACACTTGAACACTATTTACAGAGAGACGTTGATCTCATTAACATACGACAAGTAGCGACAGTATTTCAGTATATTATTATTAACCAAGCAAAAATTATCTACTGTGCTGACGAATTCATGCGTAACACATTTGAAATGTTAGTTTGGTCTTTTTATCAAAAATTAAATGAAGAACGGGCTGCCATTCTCGAAGAATTTTTTAAAACCGGTAAAGCCTATGCAGTTTGACGACGTTATCATCAACAAAGTACAAAGTATTCAACGCTGTATTTTTCGCGCTAAAGAAGAATACAAAGTTGATATTCATACACTGTTTTAAGAATTTGCTTATAAATTGCACTAATTACTGGAACGGCAACCGAATTACCAAATTGACGATAGGCTTGCGTGTCAGAAACCACTATTTTGAAATCGTCTGGAAATCCCTGTAATCTAGCGCATTCGCGTGGCGTTAAACGACGCGGATTCTTATTTAGTTGCTCAATTAAAATTTCTGATCCATCTTTATAATATCGAGCACTTAACGTTCTCGTGTATTCATCAATATTCGGATTTATTAGTCCATAACCAAATCCATTGCCTTTTTTAGCTTGCGAAATTTTACGTTGAAATAAATATTCCCATAATTTATCAGTTAAAGTATAAGTTTCTGGGGCAGAATTCTCAATTATTTGATTTAATTCATACAAACGTTGCTTTGGATTTGTTGGAAAAGAAAAATGAATATCCGGGAAAATTTTTTTATCAAAACCAATAATAAATATTCTTTCACGATGTTGCGGGATATAATATTTTGCATCAATAATTTGAGAAAATACATAATAATTACATTCGGTTAAAGAGTTTTCTATCACTTTCCATGTATTACCACTGTCGTGACTTTTAAGGTTTTTTACATTTTCAAGAAATAAAATCTTAGGACGTTTTGCTTGAATTATTTTTACAATTTCAAAAAACAAATTTCCTTGATGTTGATCTTCAAAACCGTGCTTATGCCCTAACGCATTTTTTTTACTTACTCCAGCAATAGAAAAAGGTTGACAAGGGAAACCACCGCACAAAATATCATGATCTGGAATCGTTAAAGGATTTATTTGACGAATATCTCCTGCTACTTGATCGCCAAAATTAGCTAAATACGTTTGGGCTGCAAATTTATTCCATTCTGAAGAAAATACACATTTCGCACTTAAATTGCCCAAAGCAAGCCGAAATCCCCCAATACCAGCAAATAAATCAATAAATTTCATGTGTTAGCTTATAGAATGGTTAAATAAATGGTCACAAAAAAAGGTGCATGAACAATCGCACTCATGCACCCTATATGCTTCAATTCAATAAAAATCGAACCCGCTTACTTAGCACTCATTAATGCAATCGTGGTATCTAGCATACGGTTTGAAAAACCCCATTCATTGTCATACCAAGATAACACTTTGACTAAATTACCGATAACCGTGGTTTGTGTGGCATCGAAATTAGAAGAAGTGGTGGTATGATTGAAATCAGAAGACACTAAAGATTCAGTGTTATAACCTAAAATGCCTTTCAATGCACCTTCAGAAGCTTCTTTCAAAATCGCATTCACTTCATCTTTATTGGTGTCACGTCCAGCAATAAAAGTTAAGTCAACGACTGAAACGTTTGGCGTAGGTACGCGCATTGCAAAACCAGATAACTTACCATTCAATTCAGGTAACACAATACCCACAGCTTGTGCTGCACCTGTTTTGGTAGGAATCATATTTAATGCAGCTGCACGTGCGCGGTATAAATCTGAATGGTAAACGTCGGTTAATACTTGATCGTTAGTGTATGAGTGAATCGTAGTCATTAAACCAGATACTAAACCAAGCTTATCATTCAATGGTTTAACCATCGGTGCTAAACAGTTAGTGGTACAAGACGCATTAGAAATCACGGTGTGATCTGCTTTTAAAATGCCATGGTTTACGCCGTAAACAACGGTTGCGTCACATTCATTCTTATCAGCAGGGGCGGAAATAATCACTTTCTTTGCGCCGGCAGTAATATGTGGTTGACATTTAGCTTTGTTACGGAAAATACCCGTGCATTCCATCACTACGTCTACATCCAATTCACCCCAAGGCAATTTAGCAGGATCGCGTTCAGCACAAACTCGAATCTTGTCGCCATTAACGATCATATAATCGCCTTCAACTGTCACAGTGCCTGGGAATTTACCATGTACAGTATCGCGTT
Organism: Thiomargarita sp.; assembly: GCA_020721045.1. Taxonomy (GTDB): domain Bacteria; phylum Pseudomonadota; class Gammaproteobacteria; order Beggiatoales; family Beggiatoaceae; genus DYNN01. Next base: position 8,643 of record DYNN01000080.1, read on the forward strand.
TAGTTAAGTGAGCATTGGTGTTAGCATTGCCCAAGTCGTTAATCGCGACGATTTGAATGTCCTTACGACCGGCTTCATAAAGTGCGCGTAATACATTGCGTCCAATACGACCATAACCATTGATTGCGACTTTAATTGTCATACTGTCTTTTCTCCTAAATTTAAGTGGTATAAAAAAATGATTCAAACTTTCCTAAATTAATGATTCTGTAGTATTAACCACATTTTCTACAGTAAAGCCAAATTCTTTAAAAAGTAGTCCAGCCGGTGCAGATTCACCAAAACGGTTAATACCAATCACTTTGCCTTGTAAACCAACATATTTAATCCACAAGTCTGTAACACCAGCTTCAACTGCAACCCGCGCCGTAACACTGCTGGGTAACACTTTTTCACGATAATCAGCATCCTGTTCATCAAAGATATTGGTAGAAGGCATGGAAACCACGCGAATTTTCTTACCTTTAGCACTGAGTTCTTTAGCAGCTTGCGTCGCTAATTCAACTTCTGAACCCGTTGCAATAATAATCGCATCAGGTGTGCCTTCGCAATCAGATAAAATATAACCCCCGCGCTCAATTAACTCCAATTGTTCAACGCTGCGGGGTTGATGCAATAAATTTTGTCTTGAGAAAATTAACGACGAAGGACCGGTTTTACGCATAATCGCGCATTTCCAAGCAACAGCAGATTCAACTGCATCACAAGGTCTCCACACAGCCATATTAGGAATTAATCGTAACGTAGCTGTTTGTTCAATCGGTTGATGCGTAGGACCATCTTCTCCCAAACCAATAGAATCATGGGTATAGACAAAAATAGAGCGTATTTTCATCAAAGCAGCCATACGTAAAGCATTACGGGCATATTCAGAGAACATCAAGAAAGTTGCACCGTAAGGAATAAAGCCACCGTGTAAAGCAATCCCGTTCATAATCGCTGACATAGCAAATTCACGTACACCATAATAAACGTAATTACCATCAACGTGCTCATTAATGCCTTTACAACCTGACCAAATGGTTAAATTAGAACCCGCTAAATCAGCAGAACCGCCCATAAATTCAGGTAATAAGGGACCAAAACCATTCAATGAATTTTGTGAAGCTTTACGAGAAGCAATCGTTTCCGCTTTCGCATCAACACTAGAAACAAAAGTATCTGCTTTAGTTGCCCAATCAGCTGGCAAATCGCCTTTTAAGCGACGTTCCAACTCACACGCTAATTCAGGATAAGCCGCTTTATAAGCTGCAAATTTATCATTCCACGCTTTTTCAGTTGTCGATCCCTTAGTTTTAGCATCCCAACCCGCATAAATATCCGCTGGAATCTCAAAAGGCGGATTATTCCAACCAATCGTTTGACGTACTAAAGCAATTTCAGCATCACCCAACGGCGCACCATGACATTCTTCCTTACCCTGTTTATTAGGAGAACCCCAACCGATAACCGTTTTACAGCAGATCAGAGAAGGTTTATCTGAGACCGCGCGCGCATCTTCAATCGCTTTTTTAATATCTTCTGGATCATGACCATTAACGCGAGGAATGACGTGCCAACCATAAGCCTCAAAACGCTTAGGCGTGTCATCAGTAAACCAACCATGCACTTCACCGTCAATAGAAATTCCATTGTCATCATAAAAAGCGATTAACTTTCCTAATTTCAAAGTACCCGCTAATGAGCAAGCTTCATGAGAAATACCTTCCATCATGCAGCCATCACCTAAAAATACGTAAGTATGATGATCAACAACATTAAAATCCGCACGATTAAACTGACCACCCAACACACGCTCAGCGATAGCCATACCTACTGCATTGGTAATGCCCTGTCCCAAAGGACCTGTTGTCGTTTCAACACCCGGCGCATAGCCATATTCTGGATGTCCTGGCGTTTTTGAATGCAATTGACGAAAATTTTTCAAGTCTTCAATTGACAAATCATAACCCGCCAAATGCAACAGTGAATAGATCAACATGGAACCATGTCCATTTGACAAAACAAAGCGATCACGATTTGCCCAGTTTGGATTGGCTGGATTATGGTTCAAGTAGTCGTTCCATAATACTTCAGCAATATCCGCCATACCCATGGGTGCACCCGGATGTCCAGACTTGGCTTTTTGGACAGCATCCATACTCAAAACGCGAATGGCATTAGCGAGTTGTCTACGTGATGGCATATAGTCCCTCCTATGGTTAAGTTATTGAATGAGAATAGAAATGTGTGTGACCCAAACTAAACCGCTTTTGAGTACCACGCTTTTTTTACAGATAAACAATCATTTTCGCTTAAATATGCAAATTCAGCAATAGATAAGCAAATTATTATGTAGATAAGGTTATTTTATTACGTAGAAAGCGCTATGCTCACTATTTGTTTTAATTATGTCTAAATGGATGGTTCGGTGTGGCTACAAATGATGGATATTGAGTGGAAGTGGAATGGTAGAAACCTAGGATATTATTTTACCTTGATTTCTACCAAACCTATGTGGAATAATTGTAGTGTTATTTACGAGTTTTTTGAATATTAGAGGGTGTATGACGCGAAGTTGTACATCCTACTTGCTAGTCTATTTACCTAATATAAATTTTAAATTAGAAGATATTTCTATGATAAAACGATATTTTTTGCTACATTCGATTAAATTGCTCGCTGCCACTATACTTACTTTTGGGTTGGTAGCTCATGCGTTTGCTGCCGTTGTGCCAGGCACGATTGATTTTGGTTCTACTGCTTGCTGCGTAGATATTGTCCCTACTAATGGGTTAAACTTTAATAACTTCTACTACGACGATTATCGTGGTAACCCATCAAGCAGTGCCGTAAATAGTGGTAATTTTACTACCGATGATCCCGATACCACAGGCTTAATTATTGCCTCTAGTGCAGGTGACGAATTTGATCTAGACTCATTGGAGTCATTTTGTGATGATTACATTACGTCACCACTATCATTCACAGCTACATTCCATGGCTATAGAAATGGCACTCCTGTTGGCAATGTTGATATTACAGTTACTCATGATAACGCATGGCACCCACAGACAATAGGTCTTCAAAATGTGGATCAAGTGAAAATTACTTTTGATACCAATTCTGGCGATAACGTTTTAAATATTGATAATGTTGTTATTAATTCACCTACAATTCCCGCGCTACCCACTGTAAATCTCTCCGTCAGTCCAACTTCAGGCACCGAAGCCGCCGCTACTGCAATTACTGTGACCGCAACTGCATCAGCCGCAGTCAGTGGTGCTCAAACGGTGATTGTGGGCGTTTCAGGTACTGGTATCACAGCAGGGGATTATTCACTTTCAAACACGACATTGACAATTCCAAATGGTTCAACCACTGGGACGGTTACTTTTACCATTGTTGATGATGCGGCAGTAGAAGGCTCAGAAACGGCAACTATCGCTATTTCTAGTCCTTCATCAGGAATTAACTTGGGAAGTACAACAAGTCAAGATGTCACAATTGCTGATAATGATGTGACTTTAGTGATTAATGAAATTGATTATGACAATAAAAACCTTGATGTTGCTGAATTTGTTGAACTAAAAAATATCAGTGATTCAACAATTAATTTTGCCGATACTCCTTTTACATTACAATTTTTACAAAGTGATGGAGCAGTTAGGAAAACTATCACTCTTAATTCTAGTTCTGTATTAAATAATGATTATTATGTGATTTGTAATGATAGTGATAAAGTACTTAATTGTGACCAAGATGAAGTAAACGCTGATTTTTTACAAAATAGTACTGAGGCTGTTGTTTTAAAATATGATAATAATATTGTAGATACAGTAAGTTATGAAGGAGATGTAGCAGGTTACGTTGAAGGAACAGCCGCCGGTGCAGATAGTGATACTGAAGCATTTGTCAGTTTATCTCGTCATCCAGATGGTACTGATACCAATAATAATAACTCAGATTTTGCCCTTAAATGTATTACGCCGGGATTAGTAAATAATATCTCTGATAGTAATAATTGTTACGCACTCTCCATCAATGATCCCACCGCGGTCACTGAAGGTAATAGTGGCACAACAACCATCACTTTTACGGTTACATTAAGTCATGCAGCGGCTTCTGATGTTACAGTAGATTATACTACCGCAAATAACACTGCATTAGCTACCAGTGATTACACTACAGTTTCAGATACATTGACATTTACCGTCGGAGAAACGAGTAAAACGATTGCTGTCACTGTCAATGGCGATCAAGTTGACGAAAGTAATGAAACGTTCAAAGTGAATTTAACGTCTCCCAGCAATAATGCACAACTTTCTGCGACTGCTGCGGCAATTGAAGGCATTGGAACGATTACTGATGATGATACTGCCGGATTTACATTAAGCGAAACAACGGCTTCTGTCAATGAATCAGGAACGACAGATACGTTTACGGTGGTTTTAGATTCACAACCAACTTCTAATGTAGAAATCAGTGTGACCAGTGGTGATACTGGAGAAGCCACCGTGTCTCCTGCAACATTGACTTTTACTACCGGCAATTGGAATACGACACAAACAGTTACTATCACGGGTGTTGATGATATTTTGAGTGATGGCGATCAGAATACTACAGTGACGTTGAGTATTGTTGATGGGAGCAGTGATGATGCTTTCGATGCTTTAGCGGATAAAACTGTAACAGTGACGACAGTTGATAACGATACACCGGGCATCAGTGGCGCGCAAATCGGAGGAAGTATCAATGTGACTGAAGGTGGCGCGAGTGGCAGTTATCCTATAGCTTTAAGCACGCAACCCACTGGCAATGTTGAAATTACTGTCACTGCCAATGCTCAAACTCAAGTGAGCATGGATGGCACTACTTTTAGCAACGGCATCGTGCTGACCTTTACCAATGGAAATTGGAGTACAGCACAAACGGTGACTGTGAAAGCGATTGATGATACAGCAATAGAAGGCAATCATACCGCAACGATCACACATGCCATTACGGGTACAGTCAATGATGCAAATTACCCAACAACGCTGACATTGGGTAGTGTGACAATTAATATTACCGATAATGATCAAGCGCCTTCAAATAGTGGTGGCGGTAGTACTTCTTCTGGTTCAGTTGTGTTACCTAGTAAAATGCAAATAGGTGTTACTATATCTGGTACAGGTAGTGGTAAAGTGGTAAGTCAACCAAGTGGTATTGATTGCCAGAAAAACAGTGGTACTTGTCAAGCAATTTTTCCAACCAATAGTAAAATTACATTAACGGCAACGGCTGATGAAAATTCAGAATTTAGTGGGTTTGGTGGTCATACGGATTGTGGTGATGGTTCTTTGTTGTTGTTTGGTAATCGGCAATGTACAGTGTTTTTTATTAAGAAACAAGCGACATCTCCACCAGATAATAGTGATAATGGCACTGATGATCATCACAATATGATACCTGTTTATCGTTTATGGTCATATACTTGGGAAAGTCATTTTTATACGACGAATGTAGATGAACGTGAACGAACCTTGAATCATGAACAGGAATGGCGTGATGAAGATGTGGCTTATTATGTATATGATGCAAATGATCATCCTGAGAATACGCATCCAGTGTATCGTTTTTGGAGTTATGACTGGAATGCACATTTTTATACGATGAATGAGTTGGAAATGGAACGTTTAGTGACGTACTTCCCAGATCAATGGCGATATGAAGAGGTGGCTTATTATGCGTATAAGGAAGGTGAACAACCCGTAAATTCAATACCGGTGTATCGTTTTTATAGTTTTGAATATCAATCGCATTTCTATACGACTAATGAAAACGAGAAGCAGGAGTTATTGACATATCCACAAACTGAGTGGCGATATGAAGGGGTGGCGTGGTATGTGTCAAAGTATTAAAAAACGCGTAGGATCAATGCCATTAAGTTAAGCGTTTCCCACCCCTTTTTTAAAGGGGGCAGGGGGAATTTAAGCAATTGAAATATAAAAAATCCCCCTCAATCCCCCTTTGGTAAAGGGGGAAGCAAAATTTCCTTAACTTAATGCTATTGTCCCCACGGTTCTATAGTTTTTTCCTCTTATATTTCTCATTAAATGCTAGATGTTAGGTTATACCTATTGATAGCATAGATAAAGAACTGTTACACTATATAAGTAACTGCTAATATAAAAAAGTTCTATGATTAACTCTATTATTTGAAATAGCTATTACAAACGATATGTAAAAGCGGTTTGTGTACGTTTGACACGAGTTCGTTCAATTATTCAAAGAACCAATCAATTTATAATTCATTGATTTAAATGTAAAATGCAAGGGATACTGATTAAAAGAAGTAAGTAACCCATTCTGAAAAGCTGTGTGTCATGGTATGATCCAGAATGTCTTATAGACAAATGGCATCACTAGTGAAATGGATGTTCATTAATTATGCGTTAATAATTGATATAAAAAGTGTCTCATTATGATCATTTTTGTATCCATTATAGCTAAAGATAAAAAGAAGTTATAACATGTACCATCATAACAACTAAAGTGAGGAATGTATAATGGCTGATTTATTTTCAGACGAATGGATGAAAAAATTTATGGAAGAATGGAATAAAGAACCAGATTTATCGAGTGCTTTAGCCAAAATCGGTTTTTCTTCCAATATTGGTTATGGTTTTCTTAATCAAGATACGCCGCTTGGGGTTATCGTGATTGAAAATGGAATGGCTACTAAAGCGGGTGCTTACAATGGTGAAACCCTAAATTGGGATTTACGTGCTTCTGAAGAGAGCTGGGCTAAGTGGGCAAAGAACGGACTTGGTATGGTAGGTTTGGGTATGGCATATACAACTGGTAAGCTCAAATTTAAAGTGGGTGATTATGGTGCGATGATAAAAGACCCACGTATGGCAGGTCCTTTTATTAAGAGTTTTACTGTTATGCAAAGCGTCTAGTTCATTAAAGTTGGGTACTTTAACGTAATCAAGTGAGATAATGCGTTAAAGTACCCTTCTGTTATGGAGCGTAACTAGATTGCTTTGAATATATTTAAATGTATGTAATAATATGTACTATGAACACATACAGACCTAATGAATTTGCAAAACTTATCGCTAAAACAACGAACACATTACAACGTTGGGATAGAGAAGGTATTTTAAAAGCACATCGAACGCCAACTAATAGGCGTTTTTATACGCATGACCAACTTTCGCAAATTCTAGGGGTAAAGGAAAACAAGCGAGTCGATTGTACGGTTTGCGGCGATATAAAAAAATGATTAAGGATGCGGCAAGTGA
>DYNN01000239.1 GCA_020721045.1 Thiomargarita sp.
ACATAAACCTGTTACTTTATCCTACTTTTTTTACAAAATTATCATAATTTTGACTACTCATATTTAAACTCTCAAAATAGACGCTCATCGGTTTTTTATACCCAAGCGTTTCATGAAATCTCCTGTAATTGTAAAAATTGATATAATCTTTCACATCCTCATTTAACTCCAAAATACTATTGTACTCACCTAGATAAATCCTTTCACATTTTGCACTTCGCCAAAATCTTTCGATACAAATATTATCCGTTGCCCTACCTTTAGAGTCCATAGATATGGTGATTCCAAGCTCTTTTAACCTTTGCGTGTGGATATGACTGGTGTATTGACTTCCTTGGTCAGTGTTAAAAATCTCAGGTTTTCCATACTTCGAAAGTGCCTCATTTAGCACACTCATGACCAAATCCGTATCCATGCAATTGGAAATCTTCCACGACAAAACCGCCTTTGAGTACCAATCCATAACCGCCGAAAGATAAACCGTCCCACCATTAATCTTGATGTAAGTGATATCCGTACTCCACACCTGATTGGCTCGATTGATATCAAGACCTTTGAGATGATAGGCATGTTTGAAATGTTGCTTATCCGAGATGGTCGTTGAAATGGGTCGGACAGCTAAAACTGCCCGTAATCCTAGCTCTTTGCGATACGCAGAAACTGTATTTAAACTCACACTAAAACCATCTTCTAAAAGCTGTTGATGCACCTTTTGTTCCCCATAAATCGGTATCTCTTCAAAAATTTTGAGTATCTGATTTTTGATAGCAATCTTTTTTTCATTGACTTTCGGAGTATAATAAAATGGTTTTCGGCTAATCCCCAATAACTCGCATTGTCTTGATAGCGATATTTTTTTTAGCTTAGGCTCTGCTATCTCTTGTTTTTTAGATAAGCCCAAGCTTTTTAGCTTTCCCTCGAGCCAATCTCGCTCTACCGTGATTTTACCGACAACTTTTGCATACTCATCAATCTTTGCTTTGAGTTCGGCATTTTCATCTTTGTACTCTTTGACAGCTTTACTCGGCTCCATCGCAAACTCGGCATTTGCTAGAAATATTGCTTTCCAATTTTGCAAATTTTTCACAAGAACATTGTTGTCACTTGCAATCTGCTGTATCGTTTTTTCACCCTTCAACAATTCAAGCACCAATTTAGTCTTAAATTCTGTACTATATGTTGTTTTTTTTCT
>DYNN01000240.1 GCA_020721045.1 Thiomargarita sp.
AATCAAAATTATACCGTAAACAATCCAGCCGATGGCGATACATATTATTTGCGAGTAACACAAAATGGTTGTTATTCAGATGCAAATACTTCAATAACAGTACTTTCACAACCCGTTGCACCAAACATATCGAGCAATTCGGCTGTTTGCGAAGGCGACATGATTGTGCTTGGAACTACCACAAATGCAACAAGTTACGAGTGGACAGGACCGAACGGCTATTATTCCACATTGAAAATGCCTGCTGACATTATAGCAAGTACTTTGACTGCTGGAACTTACTATTTAGAAATCACAGATGCGAACGGTTGTGTATCAGCACAAGCCAACACAAGTGTAACAGTGAATTCAAATCCAAGTGTTCCTGTAATCAGCTCAAACAGTGCAGTTTGTCAAGGCGAAAGCATGATATTTACTGTAAATCCAAATGGACTAAGCAATTACACATGGACAGCTCCGAGCGGAACAACAATAAATCAAGCTGGTGCAAATACATTAACCGTAACCGGACTTGATGTAAATGGTAATTATTTAGCCGGCACCTGGAAAGTAACAGTTTCAACAGCAAACGGTTGCATGAACGAAGCGACCGCTCAAATGCAAATCAACTCAATTGAATCAGCAATTGCTACAACCAGCGAAGTTTGCGCTGAACACGATATTCCGCTTTACGCCAATGAAATAACGAATGCGGATTATTTTTGGTACGAAGACGATGGAAACGGAACTTACGATGGCGTAGAAGTTTTAGTTGCAACAACTCAAAACACAGTTATTCCATATTCTAATGCTGCCGACGGTGATATTTATCACTTAGTAGTTATGGCAAACGGCTGTACAACAACGGATAACATTGAGGTTACAAAATATGCAGTACCTCCGACCCCGAATATGGAAGTTTCCATTAATGGCGCAGCTTCAACTGATTTAGATTCCGATGCCAACGAAGGCGAAAGTATTGTTTTCACGACTTCGACATCGGCAAGCAGTTATTTGTGGACAGGACCGAACGGTTACAATTCAACACTTCAAACACCACCGGCAGTAACAGCATCTGCTTTAAGCTCTGGTATTTACGAATTGAAAATAACCGATGCGAACGGTTGTACTTCTGCCAAAGCAGATATTACAATAACCGTAAATGATTGTGCCGCAACGCCAACGATTTATGGGGATACAGAGATTTGTGA
>DYNN01000154.1 GCA_020721045.1 Thiomargarita sp.
TGAGGGGGATTTTTTATATTTCAATTACTTAAATCCCCCTGCCCCCTTTAAAAAAAGGGGGAAACGCTTAACTTAATGGCATTGCACCTTAGCGTGTCCTGAAAGAAGGTATAAGCCTTCTATATTATGGCAAGATGAATCAGACTGCTATTAAAGAGTGCTGTGTCATTTTGACCAGAAACTTATCCGTTGGGCTAAACGTAAGTACAAGAAGACTTATGCTCTATAGAAAATAAACGTGTGCCACTTTGTTAGACATCAAGGGTTTGGTTTTCGCCATAAGGTACATGTATTTTTTTATAAAGTGACGCTTATTTTTACATTATTTACTATTTAAAACTGAAGGTAAATTGTAGAAAAATTAGTGATTGTTCCCCCAAGCCAGTGCGTAGCGATCAATATCACGTAACCAATCTTTTAGTGGTTCTAATGACCAATCAAGTGGATGCATAGGAATTGTACCAGTTTGTCCGTGGATATCTCCTAATTCACAGTAACCAGTATGTAAAGGGGCTGCTGACCAAGCGCGTAATGGATTGCGTACTACCGGTATGCCGGCAACTAAAATTCTGGTTGCTGTTTCAATTGAAGTTAGATATTTTGCTTTAAAACGACGAATTTCTATGTCTGCAGTCGTTGTTGGGTCTAAAATAAATGCGTCTACACCATAAGGACCGGGCGTGACAATTAAATAATCAGGATGTGTTTCTAAATTTTCTTGGCAGGTAAAACCACTGGGATGTATTTTGTATTTGGAAAAACGCGGTTCAATCCATAAATTAATTTTAATATCCGCTTTATGTAAAGCAACTTCTCCCCCTAAAAACAATGCGCCAATGGGATCGTCGTACCATAACCATCCCAATTCTTCAAAAGCAGCTAATAATTTAATCCCGCACCAACGTTGATATAAGTAGGGTGTGTCGGCAATTTCCAATGTGCCATTTAATAAACTATGTAAAAAATTTGGTAAATAATCATTTGGATTTAATAAATGTTGTGCATAACGTCTTAACTTAGTCCAAGCAGCCGAACGTGGAAAAGGATCAGGCAAGGTATGTGAAGGCACAATGCGTGATTGTACCGTGCGAAATAGTAAACCGCGCGCATGTTCCAATTTGGCTTGTGCTTCATATAAACGACTCCGCATACCAAGCAAAGTTGTCCGATCATTTTGGGCGTAACTGGAATCACCTTGTTGGGTTAATAAACAATTATCAATGTATTTGGTGGTACGGCTTTCAATTTTAGCTAAAGCATTTTCCTGAATATCTAATAAATACAATAACCAACGCAATGGACGTGTATCTACTTCTGGCAAGGGCAAAACACTTAACCAATGAGCGGGTAGCAATCGTTGTTTAGTGGTATCTTGTTGATAATCACTGGGACGATGAGAAAAAGTCGCACATTTGGGCACCGGTGTGTAGTGCAACATCACTTTACGTGTGGCGTCAGTCAGTTGTAATTCAGCTATTAACTTAGGAATAAGTGTTGTAAGTAAATCAATCGATTTCAACAACGCCGCCGTACTAGAAACTGTACCAATGCTGGTTGAAATTTGCTGAGTCACATGTAAACCCGGTGCTAATAATTCAGCCGAAAACTTTTTTAAATCATCGACTAATTGTTGAATAAATGGATTCATAAACGCGCCTTCTGGGTATCATATGATGTCACGCTGCTTCATATGGGTTAAAATTGTAGCAAAATGAAATCAATTGCCTGTTGAAATATATTCCCCACTTCAACATCATGTAAAGCAATAACTGGATATTCAGCAAGTAATTTTCCAGCCAAATTTAATCGCAACTTACCACATTGTTGACCGGTTTTCACAGGTGCAATAATTTGTTTATCAAGATATAAATTCGCGGTAACGCCCGAATATTGTCCTTTAGGTACAGTAACATACAAATCATTCATTAAACCTAATTCGACAGTACTGGTTGCGCCTTGCCACACAGTATCTTTATTCAGAATTTCTTTGGCTTGATACAATTGATAAGTTTCATAAGTATTAAAACCGTAATTGAGTAATTTTTCACTTTCATCAGCACGCGCTGTTTTACTTTTTGTCCCCATAATGACTGAAATTAAACGCATTCCACCACGTTTAGCCGAAGCAATTAAACAATAACCAGCAGCTTCAGTATAACCCGTTTTTAAACCGTCAACTGATTTATCCCGCCATAACAATAAGTTGCGATTATTTTGGGTCACTTTATCATAAGTAAATTCTTTTTCAGAATATAAGCGATAATATTCTGGAAAATCATGAATTAATATACTAGCTATTTTGCCTAAATCACGCGCTGTACTATAATGTCCTTCAACAGTAAATCCGGTACTATTCACATAGTGCGTGTGGGTTAAACCTAATTTTTGCGCATATTCATTCATCATGACGACAAATTTTTCTTCAGAGCCCGCAATATGCTCAGCTAACGCAATAGCCGCATCATTGCCTGATTGAATGATCATTCCTTTGAGCAATAAATCCACAGAAACTTTGGTAGCAACTTCTAAATACATACGAGAACCGATAGAACGCCATGCTTTTTCACTAATTTGAACTTCATCAGTGAGTTGAATTTGATTTTTGTGTAATTTTTCAAACACAATATAAGCAGTCATAATTTTAGTGAGACTTGCTGGATCAACTTGAATATCAGCGTCTTTTTCTAACAAAATTTGCCCACTATAAAAATCTTGTAACACATAACTGGTTGCGGCAATTATTGGAATTGTTGTATCCAAAGTTGGATTTACAACGGTTATTTCTTCCGCAACTGTTGCAGAAAAATGGAATAAGCACGTTAAGAGTAAAAATATTTTTTTCATAAGCAAATATAATAGTTAATTGAACAATTATTTCTTTGGTTAAAGAAATCAGAATGCGAATATTGTAACAAATATTGCGCCATATATCGTATCTTAATAAATACAGGTCATTTACATGAAATTTTCAACGTTAGAACAATTTGTAGGCAACACCCCGTTAGTCCGTTTACAACGCTTATCTAGCAATACAAGCAACACTATTTTAGTCAAATTGGAAGGCAATAATCCAGCAGGTTCGGTGAAAGATAGACCGGCTCTTAGCATGATTCAACAGGCTGAAATGCGTGGAGAGATTAAATCTGGTGACACATTAATTGAAGCAACAAGTGGGAATACGGGTATTGCATTAGCAATGGTTGCAGCGATGAAAGGTTATCGCATGGTATTGATTATGCCGGAAAACATGAGTATAGAACGGCGTATGTTAATGAAAGCTTTTGGGGCTGAAATTATTTTAGTTTCCAAAGCAGGGAGTATGGAAGCCGCGAGAGATATGGCTTTACAGATGGAAAAAGAAGGTAAAGGCAAAATTTTAAATCAATTTGATAATCAAGATAACCCATTGGCGCATTTTCAAACGACAGGACCCGAAATTTGGCGTGATACCCAAGGTAAAATTACCCATTTTGTCAGTGCGATGGGAACAACCGGCACAATTATGGGTACATCGCGCTTTCTAAAAAGTCAAAAATCAGACATTCAAATTGTTGGGGTACAACCGGTAGAAGGTGCCAGCATTCCTGGTATTCGACGTTGGACACCAGAATATTTACCCAAAATTTTTGATCGACGCAGTGTTGATCGCATTATTGATGTTACACAACAAGCAGCAGAAGAAACTACCCGTGCCTTAGCCACTAAAGAAGGTATTTTTGCCGGCATTTCATCGGGTGGTGCTGTAGCGGCGGCATTAGAAATTGCTAAAGAAGTTGAAAATGCAGTGATTGTGGCAATCATTTGTGATCGAGGTGATCGCTATTTATCAACGGGCGTTTTTCCTGAGTGATTTGTAACGTGAGCTTGACGTAAACATTCCAATAAGAGTCTGATTATTATAGAATAATTCCCGTTATTAGAATATTTACGTCGAACTCACGTTAGGTAAATATTTTAAGGCGTTTTTTTAACAAATTCAACGCTTTCTATGATATTTGTACTAGAATCATTATGGACAATGGCATTATAGTTAGCAGCACTGTCGTAAACATTAGCCGGTTGAAAGAAAAGAGCTTAACTAGATTGCTTTACATATATTTAAATGTATGTAACAATGAATA
>DYNN01000241.1 GCA_020721045.1 Thiomargarita sp.
CTTCAATTAGTTATAATAACATTATTATTTTACATGATTAAATTGAGAATTGCTGCCAATAGTAACACTAGCTTGACAAATTTCTTTGGAAACAAGCGGCATTTCTACCTTTTGCAGCAACAGAGAGCTAGTGGCTGAGCTTGGGAGCGGGAGGTAGGCGGGTAAATCACTTTCAAAAACATAACGCAGACTTGCTTTAGTTTCTTCGATAAAGCATTCAAATTGTTTAACTTTATCAACATATTCTAAGCAAGTACCTGATGCTAATCTTGAATAATTTTCTGCATAAAATGCTACCAATTCAGGTTGCAGCGTTTCCAATAACTTATCTGTCCACCTCTTTATTGGTAACGAAGAGACTGTTTTATCTCCCCAACCGGTTGTAACAACTGATGTTCCTTCGGTAGTAGGTCCATAAAATAAGTTGATCAGTGGATATTCTACCGGTTTTTCTAATTGAATCAAAGCGATGTCATTGTCACCACTATAATAATATTGAGGATGAATCACAATATTCTTTACAGTATATTCTAAACCTTCTTCAGATTCCATATTATATAATCCCAACACTGCTTGAAAAGTATCAGTTGTTTCGGATATGAGACAATGAGCAGCAGTTAAAATCCATTCAGGATGAATTAAAGTACCTCCGCAAAAAAACTTTTGAGACAGCATTTCTCCCTCAGTATGAGCAAGCATAACCATCCAAGGATATTCACCTAGTACCGCAGGTTGCCCACCAACAATCCGAGGAGCCGCTATCACCGGCAGTGCCAACAAACTATTTATTAACAATATTAGCAAAATGCCAATTCCATTGATTCTTGATTGAGATTTTGTAAAACTCAGGTAGTTCATAATAATGTCCTAAATTAAAAACAAGTGAAAATATTACTAAAAGAGACCTTTGCACGAGTCAACACGTAAGGCGTAATTGTGCGATAAGAAGTCGCTTAGGTGAATGATTCATAATAAGAATCCCAGTGTTTCGTCACTACGAGTCTACTCTAACAGGCTTTGTGAGTAATTGCAAGGCTGAAGCCTAGAAGACAATATACTGAAACCGGTGAGGCGACTACTCAATGCCATTAAGTTAAGCGTTTCCCCCCCTTTTTTAAAGGCGGCAGGGGGATTTAAGTAATTGAAATATAAAAAATCCCCCTCAATCCCCCTTTTTTAAA
>DYNN01000155.1 GCA_020721045.1 Thiomargarita sp.
TATTTGATTTATTTTTCCATTAGTTATGGCTAATTAATAAAAAATTTGTTAAATTCTCGTTAAATTCTCCAAATAAAACAGTGACAAAATGAATGACATCACGCCATTAATTAAAATTCGTAATTTGCACTTTAAGCGTGGTCAACGTCTTATCTTCGATGGTATTGATATGGACATTCCACGCGGAAAAATTACCGCAATTATGGGTCCCAGTGGTACCGGTAAAACTACTTTATTACGTTTAATCGGTGGACAAATTAAACCCAATCAAGGCACTGTCGAAGTTGATGGCTTCAATGTGCCGATTTTAAAAACTAATGAATTGTATAACTTACGCAAACGTATGGGTATGTTGTTTCAAAGTGGTGCGTTATTAACTGACTTAAATGTGTTTGATAATGTAGCTTTTCCTTTGCGAGAGCATACCAATTTATCTGAAATTTTAATCCATCATCTGGTTTTAATGAAGTTACAAGCTGTTGGTTTACGCGGCGCACGTAACTTAATGCCCAGTGAATTATCCGGTGGTATGGCGCGGCGTGCAGCTTTAGCGCGAGCGTTAGCACTTGATCCCATGATGATTATGTATGATGAACCATTTACCGGACAAGACCCTATTTCAATGGGGATGTTAATCCGTTTAATTCGTTCTATCAATGATGCACTTGGTTTGACCAGTGTCATTGTATCGCATGATGTGCATGAAACAGCCGAAATTGCGGATATGATTTACATTATTGCCGATGGCAAAGTCGTGGGTAAGGGATCGCCGATTGTGTTGAAAAATTCAGAATCTGCTTGGGTTAGACAATTTATTAATGCGGAAGCAGAAGGTCCTGTGCCTTTTCATTATCCAGCAAAAAATTATACCGATGAATTACTAAAAGGATCATTATGTTAGAACGATTACAACGCTTAGGTCATACGGTTTTAACCCAGTTAGAACTTTTAGGACGTGCGACTTTATTTCTATTTCGCGTGATAACCGGTTTACCTAGCTTATTACCGCGTTTAGGTTTAATTGTCACACAAATCTATTCTGTTGGCGTACTTTCATTGATTATCATCGTTGTTTCCGGCTTATTTGTTGGCATGGTGCTAGGGTTGCAATATTACAATGGTTTAATCGATTTTGGTGCTACAGAATCAATCGGCGTATTACTCGCTTTATCTTTGGTAAGAGAATTAGGTCCGGTCGTGACAGCCCTTTTATTTGCTGGACGCGCGGGTTCTGCACT
Source organism: Thiomargarita sp. (assembly GCA_020721045.1). GTDB lineage: Bacteria > Pseudomonadota > Gammaproteobacteria > Beggiatoales > Beggiatoaceae > DYNN01. The sequence continues at coordinate 1,239 of DYNN01000155.1, forward strand.
GACTGCTGAAATTGGTTTAATGAAAGCCACAGAACAATTGTCTGGTATGGAAATGATGGCAGTTGATCCCATAAAACGTGTTGTAGCACCGCGTTTCGTTGCCGGTGTGATCGCCATGCCATTATTAGCTGCTATTTTCAGTGCTGTAGCGATATTTGGAGGGCATATGGTCACTGTGGAATGGTTAGGGGTAGACAATGGTGCGTTCTGGTCTCAAATGCAGGCTAACGTCGAATTATTCGATGATATTGGTAACGGTTTAATTAAAAGTGTGGTATTTGGATTTGTAGTTACATGGATCGCTGTATTTGAAGGCTATGATTGTGTACCGACTTCTGAAGGTGTCAGCCGTGCGACTACATACACGGTTGTCAATGCATCATTGGCAATTTTAGGTTTAGATTTTATTTTAACCGCGTTAATGTTTAGCGACATTTAATTTTTATTCACAGGCATTACTACTATTACTAATTATTAATATATATAGTAGTTAGTAAGATTGAATAAGTCTGTGGAAAACTCTATTTACTTTTTATAATTCAAAGAATTAAATCTTATTTGCCCTGTGGAAAACTTGTGGAAAATAAATAATAACTTGTTCACTTTTACTGATAGTACAGCATTACTCCACAGGTTACTAACAGGTTATGCACAAGTTATCCACAGGTTTTCCACAGGCTGTTCACAACGGATTTTTATTATGTCAATTGATTTCGATAACACTTGGAATGCCTTGCTACAACCCGGACGGGCTTCTCAATATTTTTCTATTCCCAAACTTATCCCCATGCAACCAGAAAATATCCATTATGATCCTATTAATGCATGGTGGCTTATGGAGTTTGCTCGTTTAATTTATCGACAAGAAGCTGATGAATTAGCTGAAGAATTTGACGGTTTAACCCGCAATAGTGTATTAGCAAAGGTAGGTTTTAAAGAAAGTCGTTTTTTCAACGGTGGGCGGACGCAATGCGCGATTATTGAAGCAGTTACTCAACCACCAGTCACCATTTTAGTTTTTCGCGGTACCGATCATATTCAAGATTGGATCGCCAATTTAACATCTTTTCCAGTTGCTTGGGAACAAAGCGGTACTGTACATTATGGTTTTAAAGAAGAATTTACAGAAGTTTGGTCTGATATTGCTCAATATTTAACCACTGTCACTACACCGATTATTTATACCGGACACAGTTTAGGAGGCGCATTGGCATTATTAGCCGCTTCAGTAAAACCGCCGCATATGGTTTATACCTTTGGTGCGCCTCGCGTTGGCGATCAGCAATTTGTGAATAGTTTGAAAGATATACCCATTTATCGAATAGTCAATAATCGTGATGCTGTACCGACCTTACCACCCGTTACTGCACTATTAGAATTTTGTCACGTAGGCGAACTTCACTACATTGCGCATGATGGCACGATGTTAAACAATCCTAGCGACAACACAATTGATACCGATCGTCAACGTAGCGATCCGACTTTAACTAAAACAGCTAATGCACGTCAATGGTTTGATCCTTATGAATTTCTTGCTGATCATGCCCCCATTAATTACAGCGCATATTTAAGTCGACAATTACTAAAAGCAATATGAGCCGTCCGATTCAAGTTACTTTAGATCATCAAGCACTTTATCATAATATTCAATGTGTTAAATCGCACGCGCCCCAACAACGTATCATGGCAGTGATTAAAGATAATGCTTATGGTCACGGTGCAATTTGGGTGGCTCAGCACTTAACATCTTTGGTAAATGCGTTTGCAGTCAGTAGTTTAGATGAAGCATTAGTATTACGTCATGCTGGTATTACTCAACCCATCTTACTGCTAGGTGGTTTTTTTCACGCTGATGAACTACCTTTACTCGTTAAATATCAATTAGAAACCGTTATTCACTCATTTGGACAAATTCATATTTTACAAAAAAGTTCGTTAAAACAACGGATTAAAGTGTGGTTAAAAATGGATACCGGTATGCATCGTTTAGGATTTTTACCCGAACAAATGTTAATTGCATGGCGTGCGCTACAAAAATCTGAATTAATTGCCCAACCAATACGTCTAATCAGTCACTTAGCCTGCGCTGATGAAGAAAATAATCCATTAACGACACAACAAATACGCTTATTTAACGAATTTACACAGCTATTTACTACAGAAACTTCTTTAGCCAATTCTGCTGCTATTTTAGCCTTACCACAAACTCACGCTGATTGGGTGCGCCCGGGTATTATGTTATACGGCGCATTCCCGCTAGAGGAAAGTAAAACTTCGCCGTTACAACCCGTCATGACATTACATACACGTTTAATCAGTGTTAAACATTGTTATCGCGGGGAAACTGTCGGTTATGGTGCGACTTGGCGTTGTCCAGAAGATATGCGCATAGGCGTGATTGCAGCCGGTTATGGAGATGGCTATCCACGTCATGCGCCTATAGGTACCCCAATTTTAGTGAATAATCAACGTGTTCCCTTAATTGGGCGAGTTTCAATGGATTTAATCACCGTCGACTTACGCACACAGCCGCAAGCACAAATCGACGATCCAGTGATATTATGGGGTCAAGGTTTGCCAGTAGAAGAAATTGCATTTCACGCAAAAACGATTGCTTATGAATTATTTTGTAATGTAAATCATAGAGTTGAAAGGAAAACTCAGTAATGAGTTGAATATTCCATCGTATTTAATTGTTCAGTTAAATCAACAGTTGCAATACTTACGGTGATGATTTTTCTAATCAAATCAATAATA
>DYNN01000081.1 GCA_020721045.1 Thiomargarita sp.
TATCTCCTATAGCATCACATAACGTTTGTTTCCAAGGTGTTGCGCCGACATTAAACTGCTTGCCTTCTTTAAGCCAGTTATCCCGAATAGTTCTATCGCCTAAGCCAACGCCTTTAATAGAACCAAAACGCTGCCAAATTTCTGTGCGTATCGCTCCCAAGCGGCGAGCCTGCTTAACTAATGCTGCGTATTTTCCTTTATTGAGGTTGTCACTAAACGCTATCTGTGTTTTCACTGACCGCTTCCTTTTGCAATGCGCTTATTTTCTTTTATTCCTAGAATTTGAGAAAGTTGGTCATGCGTATAAAAACGCCTGTTAGTTGGCGTTCGATGTGCTTTTAAAATACCTTCTCTATCCCAACGTTGTAATGTGTTCGTTGTTTTAGCGATAAGTTTTGCAAATTCATTAGGTCTGTATGTGTTCATAGTACATATTATTACATACATTTAAATATATTCAAAGCAATCTAGTTAAGCTCATTATGCCATATACATTCCACCATTGACATGCAGTGTTTCACCAGTGATGTAACTAGCTGCATCTGAAGCTAGAAAAACAACGGCACTGGCTATATCATCTGTCTTGCCTGTACGATTGAGTGGAATTTGTTGTAACAAAGCCGTACGTTGTGCATCGGGTATAGTTTGAGTCATGTCGGTTTCAATAAAACCGGGGGCAACCGTATTTACCGTAATGCCACGACTACCGACTTCTTTAGCTAATGATTTGCTAAATCCAATCACGCCAGCTTTGGCAGCAGCGTAATTCGCTTGCCCTGCATTGCCCGTCAGACCAACGACTGAGGTAATCGTGACAATTCTACCATAACGCGCCTTCATCATAGTACGTAAACATGCTTTGGACAAGTGATAAATTGCAGTCAAGTTTGTATCAATCACGCTTTGCCAGTCTTCATCTTTCATGCGCATCACGAGTGTATCACGGGTAATCGCTGCATTATTGATTAAAATACTGGGTGTTGGAATGTTTGCCATCAGTTGTTGAATAGATTCGGGTGAACCGGCATCTAAAACTTGACCTTGTCCGTTAATACTTTGTTGTTTAAAGAAATCTGTAATTTTTTCTGCACCGGCTGTTGTGGTTGCTGTGCCAATGAGTTGTGCACCTGCTTTGCCTAGAGCCAGCGCAATCCCTTGTCCAATCCCACGACTGGCACCGGTGACTAATGCAATTTGCCCGCTTAAATCTATTTTCACGATAGGCTCTCCATGGCTTTGGCAAAATTTTCTGCGCTACCCAGTGGTAATGTTGTCAATTTGGAAGTAATACGTTTATTTAAGCCGCTGAGTACTTTACCCGGACCTGCTTCAAATAAAGTTGTTACCGCTAAATTTTCTATGGCTTGAATCGTTTTAACCCAATTAACTGGATGATATAGCTGTGCTACTAATGCTTGACGTATGGCTTCTGGCTCATTTTTAGTCGTTATATCAACGTTGTGGATAACTGGAATTTTGGGGGAACGAAAATTGACGGAGGTTATACGTTTTGCCATTTGATCAGCGGCTGGTTTCATGAGTATAGAATGTGCGGGTACACTCACCGGGAGTAAAATCGCTTTTTTAGAACCGGCTGTTTTTGCTTGAATTAAAGCCCGTTCTACTGCAGTTTTGTGTCCTGCGATCACGATTTGACCGGGTGCATTAAAATTAACCGCAGTAACCACTTGCCCTTGTGCAGTATCGTCACAAACGGTTTGTATTTGTTCATCTGTTAAGCCTAAAACAGCAGCCATTGCACCTTCACCTTCAGGTACGGCTTGTTGCATAAAACGCCCGCGATCTTGTGCAAGGTTAACGGCTTCAGTAAATTCAAGCGATTCTGCGCAAACTAAGGCACTGTATTCGCCAAAACTATGTCCTGCCATCACCTTAGGTTGTACTCCGCCACATTGTTGCCAAACGCGCCATAAGGAAACGCTGGCAGCGAGCAAGGCGGGTTGAGTTTTGTCAGTTTGATCAAGTGTTTCTTTAGGACCGATTTGGCTTAGTTGCCATAAATCATAACCTAAAACTTCAGAAGCTTCTGCAAAAGTTTGTTGCACAACTGGGTAAATGGTGGCTAAATCAGCCAACATGCCTACTGATTGTGACCCTTGACCTGGAAATATAAATGCGTGTGCCATTATCAGTGCGTGATAGTTGCTAAAGATAAGAGATAACAGTTTAACTGAATTGTTATCTTGTGTGATAAGTATCTTTCTGACTTACTGGAAGTAATAATAGAAAGCATATAGTAATATAATCTTTGAAAGCTAGAACAATTGCGCGTAAATATTTGATATAATTGTGTTTTTGAAAATATTAAATCGTTTTTAATAACTAATAGGAAAGGATTATATAGATAATTCACAGAAATCACAAATCGCTTTGATACAAATCTTACTTTACCATCTTAGTTAGTATTTTCCTGCTACCATTCCTTTGATATTATTTTAATGTATTATACACTTAACTGCTAGTTTTCGATGAGTAAAAAAATCAAGTGGGCTTTGAAACAATAGGATATTTAATCTATGGAACATATTATATTAGATACAGCCGAATCAGGGGAATTGAAACGTTTTATTCCAGTGAGTAAACAAACCATTATCATGGATTTATTGAATGCACCACATTGGAGCGAAGATGAGCGTAAATTGTTCGATATTTTTTGCGCTATCTTTTCGGCATTGTATCACTTTAAGTTTCATTATCATTTTGAAACATTAAAATACTGTTATATGCCTTTTAATCCCGATGCAGATGTGATTTTAACCCAACAACATTCTGATACCAAAAAGCAGGAATTACATGCTACTTTTATCCAAGAATTAGAAAATTTGCTCAATAATGCCAATTATGAAAAACTCACTAAAACAGATGTTAATTCGGCATTAGAAGAAGAATCACCTTATGGTGTCAGTGTTTCCGTTGATTTGGATGATTATGCTGATATGATTTTATATTATCGGGGTACCGCGACTAAAGTTGATTATCAGCGTGATTGGAAATGGTTGTTCTTAAAGAAGAAAGAGCTTAAAGTACCCATTTATCAACGTCTATTGGTGTTATTACGGTTTAAGCAAGAAGATGAACGCGTTAAGGAATTGCTGAGTAAAGATGAGAAATTAACTGAGAAAAAAGCGCGTAAGCAAGTTAAAAATTCGCGTGCTACATTACCTGCCAGTTTGACGGGTGATATGATCTTTTTGAAATTGTTTAAAAATATTCCCCGTTGCGATATAGAAATGTTATTTCCCAATCAGCATGTCCGTCTCAAATTGTTTGATAAAATCAAGTTAGCCGTGACGGGCGGCGGTGGAACAATTGGCGGTATTTTTATCACGGTTACTAAAGTTGCAGCGGCAGCTAATCCATTTGCTTTAATTGGTGCTTTTGTCGGACTTATCGGCGTTATTTTTAGGCAGATTATGAGTATTTTCCAACATCGAACTAAATACATGATGGTATTATCTCAAAGTCTTTATTTTCATAATTTGGATAATAATCAAGGTGTTATTAGTTATCTAATTGATACTGCAGAAGAAGAAGAGTGTAAAGAAGCGATTCTAGCTTACTATTTTCTCGCTACACACAAAAATTATACGCAAGAAGCGTTAGACAAAGCGATTGAAAAGTATGTGAGCGATAAATATCAAGTTGGGATTGATTTTGAAGTAGAAGATGGGTTGCAAAAATTGCATAATGAAGGTTTGTTGACGAAACACGCAGATGGTAGTTTACAAGTTTTGAAATTACAAGAAGCCTGTGAATGCTTGGATAAACAATGGGATGAATTCTTTCAACCGGCAAATGAAAAAAACAGATAACCGGTTACTGGTTAATTTCTCTTAATATTGACATGGACAAATATACAAATGAAGACAAAACGTAGTTTCTTCCACTCTCTAAAAATGAGAACCCGATTATTTCTTGGTTTTGGTCTTATGATTGCTTTTATCATTGGGATCGGTGTTTTTGCAATTACCCAAATGAATCTTCTTGCTGATCAAACACAAAAATTATATAAACATCCTTTGACAGTGAATAGTGCGGCACGTGATTTTAGTCTGGGTGTATTAAAGACACGTACTATAATGTTGGGCGGGGTTTTATTGGCAAAGAATATTGATGAAATCAATAATGCCGCAAAAAAAATGGATGAATTAGATATTAATATCAAACGAAACCTTGATATTGTTAGAGAGCGTTATTTAGGTGATACGACAGATATTGACCATTTAGAAAACTTGTTTGTCACATGGAAACCAGTCCGTGATGAAGTTATCGAATTGGCAAAATTAGGGAAAAGAGATGAAGCCCTCTTTATTGCTAAGGAAGGTAAATTAGCACAACATATCAATAAGTTAATCGATGCCGCTAATGTGGTAACTGATTTTGCCAAAAGTAAAGCTGAAACATTTATAGAAAATGCGACTATTGCAGCGCTAGCTTCACAACATTGGATGCAAGGTGTTATTGTTACCGTAGCTATTATTGGATTATGGATTGCGTGGTCTATTTCCAACGCAATTACACAACCGCTTTACCTCGCTGTACAACTGGCTGGTAAAATTGCAGAAGGTCATTTAAGTAATCACATAGAGAGTGATTCTAAAGATGAAATTGGGCAATTAATGAAAACGCTGACCACGATGGTTAATAAACTGATTGAAATTATTACTGTTATTAAACAAACTGCCAGCGCGGTGAATAAAGCAGCTTCTGAAATTTCACAAGGCAATTTAAGTTTAAGTCAACGGACAGAAGAGCAAGCAGCTTCTTTGGAACAAACGGCAGCTAGCATGGAGGAAATGACCAGTACGGTGGAACAAAATGCTAACAACGCCAGTCAAGCCACTCAACTAGCTAGCACTGCCAGAGAGCGCGCGCAACAGGGTAGTAAAATTGTTAGTAATACGATTGGTGCCATGAATGAAATTAATGCCAGCAGTAAAAAAGTTGCTAATATTATCAGTGTTATTAATGAAATTGCGTTTCAAACCAATTTGTTAGCTCTCAATGCTGCCGTAGAAGCTGCTCGAGCCGGCGAACAAGGGCGTGGTTTTGCTGTAGTCGCTTCAGAAGTACGCAATCTAGCACAACGCAGTGCAGCAGCTGCTAAAGAAATTAAAGAGTTAATTCAAGACAGTGTCACTAAGGCAGAAGAAGGCACAAAATTAGTCAATCAATCTGGGCAAGCACTGGAAGAAATTATGGTTGCTGTCAAAAAAGTCAGTGATATCATTGTTGAAATAGCGGCTGCCAGTCAAGAACAATCTTCTGGCATTCGTCAAGTCAATAAAGCTATTAGTCAGATGGACGAAATGACGCAACAAAATGCCGCTTTGGTGGAAGAAGCAGCTTCTGCCAGTGAATCGATGAGTAAACAAGCTGATTATTTAAATCAACAAGTTGCCTTCTTTCATATTGATAATCAAACCGTTTTTCAAGAATTAGAGAATATCCAAAAAGTTGAGAAAGCGTCATCATCTCCTCATAAAGCAATCACTTCTGTGACTGCTAAAAAGACAGCAAAATTGAAAAAGCGTGAATCATTTGATGAGGTTGATGAAGATGGTGATGGTTGGCGGGATTTTTAAGTAAATTCAAATGAGTACAACTGTTGTTCCTACCAAATATTGGCATCAATTAGACGATGGTCGTGTTCAATGCGATTTGTGTCCGCGTGCTTGTCAATTGAAGGAAAAACAACAAGGTTTTTGTTTTGTGCGTGCGCGTCAAAATAATCAAATTGTTTTAACTACTTATGGACGTTCTAGTGGTTTTCATGTTGATCCGATTGAAAAAAAACCACTTAATCACTTCTTACCCGGCACTTCCGTTCTGTCATTTGGGACTGCCGGTTGTAATCTTGCTTGCAAATTTTGCCAAAATTGGGATATTAGCAAATCACGGCAGATGGACACATTAGCCAGTCAAGCATCTCCCTATCAAATTGCACAACTTGCGCGTCAATATAATTGTGAAAGTGTGGCATATACCTATAACGATCCGATTATTTTTCATGAATATGCGATTGATGTAGCGCAAGCGTGTCGAGAGGTCGGTATTAAATCGGTTGCAGTGACTGCGGGTTATGTTTGTCCCAAACCGCGCTATGAGTTTTTTAATTATATGGATGCGGCTAATGTTGATTTAAAAGCATTTAACGAGGATTTTTACTATCGTTTAACTGGCGGACATTTACAACCCGTGCTAGAAACTTTACTTTACCTGAAACAAGAAACTCAAGTGTGGTTTGAAATCACGACTTTGCTAATTCCTAACGAAAATGATTCAGAACGGGAATTAGAAGAGATGACGCAATGGATTATTGAGAATTTAGGGCAAAATATACCTATTCATTTTACGGCTTTCCATCCCAATTGGAAAATGAAGGATAAATCTGCAACTCCAATAGAAACATTAAGACGCGCACGACAAATTGCATTAAAAAATGGTATTCATTACGCATACATAGGCAATGTTCGCGATGTGATAAATAGTAGCACTTATTGTTATCAATGCGGTCAACTTTTAATTGAGCGTGCAGGTTACACACTGGGTACTTGGAATTTAATAGCAAATGGTCTTTGCAATCAATGTAATAGCGCATGTGCCGGTGTGTTTATTAGTTAATGCACTGCGATCTCATGTTGAATTAATTTAAACAATCGGTTGCATAGAGTTACTAAGAAGCACTAGACTATAGGCTGTTAAGAGAATCCTTAAGAAAATCACTTTAAGAACTAACTAGCATCAAAAATAAAAAAGGAAGTGGGAATAATGAGTGAACTTATTGATATGATTAAAAAAGATGCCGAAGAACATATGAAGAAATCAATTGAGGCATTAAAATCTGAATTTATTAAAATTCGTACCGGGCGTGCGCATACCAGTTTGCTTGACCATATTCAAGTGCCCTATTACGGTTCACATATGCCTATTAATCAAGTGGCAACTATTACTGTTATCGATCCGCGCACTTTAGGCGTAACGCCTTGGGAAAAATCCATGTTAAGTGTGGTTGAAAAAGCGATTCGTGAATCTGACTTAGGTTTAAATCCGGTGAATGTGGGTACTATATTACGCGTACCTTTACCAATGATGACTGAAGAAAGACGGCGTGATTTGGTTAAAGTTGTGCGTCATGAAGCTGAAAATGCCCGTGTTGCTGTGCGTAATATTCGCCGAAACGCATTACATGATTTGAAAGGTTTGGTTAAAGACAAAGAAATTTCAGAAGATGATGAACGTCGTGAACAAGAAAATATTCAAAAAATGACTGATAAATTTATTGCTCAAGTCGATTCTGTACTGGCAGATAAAGAACATGAATTAATGGAAGTGTAGATGTTATTTAAACGGTTAACAGTGAGAAAATATCACCGATGTGTTTAGGAATTCCAATGCAAATCGTTGAAATAAATGGCTTTAATGCACGCTGTGAAGCAAAAGGTGTTGAACGTGAAGTCAGTTTATTTATGCTACAACATGAAACAATGGGAGTGGGTGATTTTGTCATGGTACATGTGGGTTATGCGATTCAAAAAATGACCCAGGAAGAGGCAAAATCAACTTGGGAATTATTGGATGAAATGTTAGCATTAGAATCACAAGAGTAATATGCACGAGCTTTCTATTTGTCAGTCTTTGCTAAGCCAAGTACATCAATATGCAGCAGAAAATCATGCTAAAATCGTTGAACGAGTCATAGTTCATGTTGGTCCATTAAGCGGTATAGAACCTAATTTATTAGCACATGCATTTACTATTGCACGCGAGGGAACAATCGCCGCACAAGCTGAACTGAGTATTGAAATATTACCAATACGCATTTCTTGTCGTACTTGTGGTGCAGAAAGTGAAGTAGAGCCAAATTGTTTGTTATGTCAAGTTTGTGGAGATTGGCATACGCAATTACTCAGCGGCGATGAAATATTATTAGCCAGCATAGAAATGATGGTAAGTGAATAACAAATTTCACGGGAGATTTTGATATGGAAAAACCTAATTCAGGATGGTTTAATTGGTATCGCGGTGCGTTTGGTAAACTCACCACTGCGCCTAAACCAGAAACACCCCAAATAATACAACCTACAACTACCTCAACCAGACCAAAGGGTAAGATAGGCACTAGTTTAGATTACAATAATAAAACGATGTTAAGTCAATTAAATGAAGCCCAGAAATATCGTAGCATTATTGAAGAAGCTTCACGGAGATACGATGTAGAACCAGCAATTATTTGTGGTATTGGTTCTAGGGAATCACATTGGGGATTGGCATTAAAACCACCGACACCCGCTGGTACCGGTGACTTTGCTAAAAGGAAACCACGTGGCGATCGTAAAACTGCATCGCCACCAGATGGCGGTGGATACGGGCGTGGTTTGGTGCAAATTGATTATGATTGGCATGAATTTGCGCGAACTGGTAATTGGCAATCACCTAAGGAAAATATTTTTTATGGTTGTCAAGTGATGGATCAAGCCCGCACTTTTTTCAATAAACGCGCAAACCTAAACAAAAGTACTTTATTACGTGCAATTTTAGCTGCTTACAATGGTGGTGCAACAGCCACGTTAAAAGCAATTCAAAACGGTTTAGATGTCGATGCTTATACCACAGGTGGTGATTATTCTAGGGATGTATTAAATCGTGCGGGGTGGTTTGAGTTACATGGGTGGTAATATGACAACAGCCGATAATTCAGTGAGTTTACTCAGACGATTAGCGATTATTTTCTACGATTTCTTGCTATTAACGGCAGTACTTCTACTGGCAACGGCGTTAGTTCAAGCGTGGTTACAAGAGATGACTTTGCTTAAATTATTGCTATTTCGCGTTTACTTAGTACTTGTGTGTTTTACTTATTTTGCTTGGCAATGGCTACGTGGCGGACAAACTTTACCTATGCGAACTTGGCATGTGCGATTGCAACATATTGATCCACAAAAATCTGTTACACTGCAACAAACGATTATACGCTTTAGTGTAGCAATACTTTCATGGGCAGCATTAGGTTTGGGATTTTTGTGGGCACTTTTTGACGAACAACAACGCACTTGGCATGATCGCGCCTCTAAAACGCGTTTAATCTATGACACCACACTACTTTACTAATCAGCAGTTATGCCAAAGGCAATTTCTGAACCTGCTATTCCCACAACATCTTATGATTATTATTTAATTTTCAGTAGCTTGTGCCTATTATTATTGGGTTTAATCATGGTTGCATCCACTTCCATGAATTTAGCCCAAACCCAATTTAATCAACCGCTTTATTACTTCTGGAAACAATGTCAATACTCCAGCATCGGGGTAACGCTTGCTATCATTATCACGCAAATCCCTATTCGTTTTTGGCAATGGATCAATGTATCGCTACTACTCATAGGCATAACAACTTTAATTCTAGTACTTATCCCAAGTTTAGGTCATGAAGTCAATGGTAGTATGCGTTGGTTAAAATTAGCCGGCTTTAATTTTCAACCTTCTGAATTAATTAAATTATTTATGATATTGTACTTATCGGGTTACTTAGTTAGACGTAGTGATGAAGTGCGATCAACTTGGCGTGGATTTATCAAACCGATGGCAATTGTTTGTTTAATCACCAGTTTACTATTATTAGAACCTGATTATGGTGCAACTGTTGTGTTATTCGCGACCGTCTTAGGCATGTTATTTTTAGCCGGCGTGCCTTTACGACAATTTATTATTTGGGTTTTAGTAATTGGCTTTGCCCTCACAATCATTATCCTCATTGCACCTTATCGCGTTGAACGCCTCACTTCCTTTGTCAATCCTTGGACTGACCCATTTAACAGTGGTTTTCAACTAATTCAATCCTTAATTGCCATTGGGCGTGGTGAATTGTGGGGAGTTGGATTGGGCAATAGCATTCAAAAATTAGCCTATCTTCCTGAAGTACATACAGATTTTCTATTTGCTATCTTAGCCGAAGAACTGGGATTAATGGGTGTCATCACGATTATCAGCTTATTCACTATAATCGTGCTACGCGCTTTCACCATTGCACTTAAAATCGAACGCTTAGGCTACTATTACGCGGCTTATACGAGCTATGGCATTGGTTTAAGCATTGGTTTACAAGCCAGCATTAACTTAGGTGTCAATATGGGATTGTTACCTACCAAAGGATTAACTTTACCCTTAATGAGTTACGGCGGTTCTAGCATGATTATCACCTGTATTATGATAGGGTTAGTAATTCGCATCCATCGAGAACTCATCGTATTATGAAGATAAATTATAATTTAATCAACGAATTAATTCTATCTACTTTAACAGAAAATCCTCAAGGTGTAGATGCCTATCATTTAATCAAAACCTTACAAAATAGCACCTGTGAAGAATTTCCTAAAGTGCGCTTAACCGAACATTTGCCATTATTTCGTGCGAACTTCTTATTATTTCACTGTTTATATATATTGCGAGATAATTTATGGCAAAAACAACAATTTCATTTAGATATCAGTCCATTGCGGATTTCACTACATACTTATCAATCAAGCTATGCAGATTTAACCAACTATGATCCCATGCGCGCTTATTTTTTGGATATAGAACAATTAGAAACCACGACACAAGCCGATGTTGCCAATTTATTAGCCAGTTTTTGGACAAAATTACAAGCCAATGAGCAACGTTTACAAGCATTGACAGAATTAGAATTACAAGAACCTGTTGATTATGAAACGATTAAGCAACAATACCGCCGTCTAGCCATGCGTTATCATCCCGACCGTGGCGGCGACAATACTCGTTTACAGGTAATTAATACCGCCATGGCAACCTTAGAACAGTATTATTGTCAGATAAAAATAGCTAGATAATGTTCAATTTTAGGCATAATTACCTTGTTTTTACTACAATAGGTATGATAACGTAAATAACTTAATCACGAACGCATACTTGAAATATTTTCGTTATACCAAATTTATCCGCAACATTGGAGCAAATTTTATGGGTAGACTCACATTAATTACATTATTTATCACCACTTATAGTTGGAATAGTTGGGCGCAAGATATTTATTTAGACGGTGTAAGCGTGCTTGGCGACAAAAAAGTGGCTTACCTTACAATTGATAACGATAAAGTCGACGTAGAAGAAGGTGAAGAAGTTGCAACTTGGAAAGTGAGTCGCATTGAACGACGCGCGATTTTCCTAATTTCACCAGATGGTAAAGAAACAGAATTACAACTACAAAGTACCTTGCAAATGCCTGAAGAAAAAACAGTTGAAGCCACCAGCGCAGTTCCTGTTATCAAAGATGAAGATGTACCCGAAGGTTATCGAAAAATTAAAACACCTTTTGGCGATTATGTGATTTTAAAAGACTACAGTGCACCACAACCCACTGAAGAATCGACAAATAATACCCCGATCCAAACGGAACCAGCAACAACACCTGAAACTACAGAAATTGTGCATACCCCCTTTGGTAATATACCAAAATCTGTTGAGTAATTCATTAAAACGTATAGATAACATTGTATAATGCTATCTATATGAAAAAAAATAGTTTTTCCTGTTTACATGAGGGAAATTTTATGACAATTTTAACCACACCTGCACCTCGCATAAAATCAAGCTTTATCGAATTTTTGGATAATTATCCCACAGAAGGACATTATGAATGGGTCAATGGAGAAATTGTTGATATGCGAGCAACTAGACAACATGATGATATTGCTGATTTTATTGCAGATAATTTCAAATCCTGTATTCGTGAATATTCACTTAATTTTGTAGTAAAAACAACGGCATTAATTCGCACTACTTCTTTAGAAGGCAAAGAACAAGGACGAAAACCTGATGTCAGCGTTATTTCACGTTCACAATGGGAAGCTGAACGCCGTAGTTACGCCGCATTAACCGATCCAATTCAATTAGCAGTTGAAGTGACTTCTACTAATTGGGATGATGATTATTTAGATAAATTAGATGAATATCAACGCTTAGGCATTGCAGAATATTGGATTGTGGATTATTTAGCATTAGGCAGTCGGGATTTTTTAGGCAAGCCGAAACAACCTACCGTATTAATTTTTCAATTAAACGCGCAACAACACTACCAATGTCAATTATTTCGTGAAAGACAACCGATTGTTTCTAAAACATTTCCACAGTTGATTTTAACCGCTGAACAAATTTTGAACGCATAAATTCGAGTAAAATACTCATGACAATTTTAACCACACCTGCACCTCGCATAAAATCAAGCTTTATCGAATTTTTGGATAATTATCCCACAGAAGGACATTATGAATGGGTCAATGGAGAAATTGTTGATATGCGAGCAACTAGACAACATGATGATATTGCTGATTTTATTGCAGATAATTTCAAATCCTGTATTCGTGAATATTCACTTAATTTTGTAGTAAAAACAACGGCATTAATTCGCACTACTTCTTTAGAAGGCAAAGAACAAGGACGAAAACCTGATGTCAGCGTTATTTCACGTTCACAATGGGAAGCTGAACGCCGTAGTTACGCCGCATTAACCGATCCAATTCAATTAGCAGTTGAAGTGACTTCTACTAATTGGGATGATGATTATTTAGATAAATTAGATGAATATCAACGCTTAGGCATTGCAGAATATTGGATTGTGGATTATTTAGCATTAGGCAGTCGGGATTTTTTAGGCAAGCCGAAACAACCCGCCGTATTAATTTTTCAATTAGACACGCAACAACACTATCAATGTCAATTGTTTCGTGAAAGACAACCGATTGTTTCTAAAACATTTCCACAGTTGACTTTAACCGCTGAACAAATTTTGAACGCATAAAATTATGACCACTACTTTACCATGGCATCAACACCAATGGACGCAGATATTACAACATTATCAACAAGATCGCTTACCTCACGCACTATTATTCTGTGGTCCAGTTGGCATGGGAAAACGTCATTTTGCTCAACAGGCGGCTGAAATCTTATTATGTCATCACCCTATTTTACCTAGTGAAAACGAAATTTTATCCCAAATTCGACCTTGTGGTCATTGTAAATCTTGCCATTTGATTTCTGTGGGTAATCATCCTGATCTCAAGCAAATCGAACCTGTTGAAACTGGTAAACAAATCAAAATTGAACAAATACGCGATTTAATTGAATTTTGCAATTTAACGCCCACTTATGAAAGTTATCAAATTGTCATCATTACGCCTGCTGAAGCAATGAATCGTAATGCTGCCAATAGTTTACTGAAATTATTAGAAGAGCCACCTTCCAAGACTTTAATTTTTTTAATCAGCCATCAGCCAATGGCATTAATGGCAACTGTACGCAGTCGTTGTCAACGAATTAATTTCACTTATCCAGAATCCAGTTTAGTGCATAATTGGCTACAAAATCAATTACCTAATCAACAAAATATTGAACTATTATTAAATTTATCCGCGCAAGCACCACTGGCTGCTTTGGCATTGGTAAAAGAAGAAGATTTGATAAAACGACAAACATTACTCAATAGTTTAGCCAAATTACCCATTCAGCAAGAAAATCCAGTGAAAATTGCTGAAATGTGGAGTAAACTAGAGGCAGAGAAGGTTTTATCGTGGATGTTAAGTTGGACGATGGATTTGATTCGTTATACGATGACTCAGCAGACGCACTATATCGTGAATCAAGATTTTAAAGAATCTGTACAGCAATTGAGTAAGCAACTGACTTTAGAAGGATTATTTGCCATGCTAGATTTGGAAAAAGAGGTTCATCGTTTGATCGCGGGCACAACTACGCATATTAAACCACAAGGATTATTAGAATCGCTTGCCATTGAATGGGTTAAGTTAAGTAAAAAATCTAGGAGAGTGTAATTATGGCAATTAAACGTCCAGGCGGCATGATGAAACGTAGTATGTTGACGTTGCATATTACGGATGAAAGTATTTTATATTCATCGTATTTGCCCTTTTTAAAACATGGCGGACTTTTTATTCCAACTGATAAAATTAGTAATTATAAATTAGGGGATGAAGTATTTTTACTATTGACTTTAATGGACAATGATGACAAAACGCCAGTTGCTGGTAAAGTCGTTTGGATTAATCCTAAAGGCGCACAGGGCAGCCGACCAGCAGGAATTGGGGTACATTTTAGTGAGTTAGATAAGGGGGCAACGCGGGATAAAATTGAGAAATATTTAGTTAATTTACTAAAATCCGAAAAAGCAACTTATACGATGTGAATCTTTGTAAACACTTGACAATGATGACCAGCAATTCCTAATTTAAAACCATAATCAACGAGCAGTTTCGATTTGGAGGGCATCTATATTATGATGCCTAAGGGTCGGTGTGTCCAAAATTTGAGCTGCTAATTTTTTAATATCCAACTATCATGCGACTTTTGGTGTTAAATATTTTTTTGATTGCCCATAAAACAAGGCAAGTGGCTATTAAAATAATCGTAGATAATAGTAGGTAATAACCAATATTTGCAGAAATAGGTGGAATAACTAAATGAAATTTTTGTCCTATTCGCCATAGAATTGAGAGTACATAGCCGTGTAGAAAATAAATGCCAAAACTCATAGCAGCCAGCGTATGAAAAGTTTTGCCAATTTGTTTGTCAAAGCGATACAACACGAAAAGAATAAATAGACAAGAGAGTGTATAACGACTTACATAAACTAAATAACCTAATAAATTTTCATATAAATTATAGTCAATGTAAGTGATTAAACCAAATGATATAGTGTAGAGCAACCAATTTTTTTGTATGTTAAATAATAATTTATCTCGATAACGACTAGCTGCCATACCCAATATATAGAAGAAAATGAAGTGGACAAGCGAATTAAGTGGATTATGAAGACCGATATAAATTTCTCTTTGTACAAAAACAGATAGCATGAAAAACAGCGGTAAACTATAGTAGAAGTATTCATATTTATCTAGTTTAATCAATAAGGGAGATAACAAATAAATGAGAATAATTACTGGAATAAACCAAAAAAACAGAAAATGTGTGCCTGTTGCATAATAAGCTATAATTTGAAACCAAATAGGATATTCTGTAAATGCGATACCTTCCGCTATTGCTTTGTACATAGCTGGAGTAGAGATAAGCAGATAAGGTAGAATTACGTTTATTGTTTTACTACGAAAATATCTTCTAACGGTATATTTGTGAGAAAGATACTGAAATAAAAAGCCTGCAATGAAGATTAGGACTTACGCATTGACGGCAGTCCGAAATTGTGGATTGAGATAATCTTTAC
>DYNN01000242.1 GCA_020721045.1 Thiomargarita sp.
TTGATTGTGGTTACTTGAATCAGTTTGATTGTGGTTACTTGAATCAGTTTGATTGTGGTTACTTGAATCAGTTTGATAACGGTTATCCAAATCAAAACCACCATTTTGATTCAAGTAACTAATTTCATAGTCAACAATAGATTTCAGTAAATCCTTGACTGGTAAAGGTATTTTAATAACGGTTGTTTCATAGGTTAAAACTTTTTTTCTGCCCGCACCTTCGCGCCGTCCGCCGCTGCTCATGATTTTTCCCCTTGTTTTTGATTGTGGTTACTAAATTCATCAGACTACTAGATTTCAGGATAAGAATCAAAGCCTTCAATTTCACGACTATAGTGAGAAATCATTTGAGGCGTTTTATGTCCAGTCACAGCTTGAATCTTTGCAGTGGGAACTTTGGCAAGTGCGCACGTCGTTATAAACCCAACTCTTAACGAGTGACCCGATACTTTTAAAATATTATTTTGTTCAACTTCATTAAACACTTTCTTAATAACTAAATTAATTGAGTTTTCGCTTATAGAATCGCCCAAATCCCCGTTTTTCTTGATATTTCTAAACAACCGTCCGCTGTTTATTTTGCTAATTTCTAACCAAAATTTTAACGCCTTTGTTGGGCACAATTTGTCATTTCTTTGTGGAATAAACTTTTGTTCTAACTTGCCCTCTTGATTTGTTTTAGATTTCTTCAAAGTTAAAACCACGCCTTCATTTGAAAATTGCACATCGTTAAAATCTAAGTTAGCTAATTCACTACGTCGAAAAGCACCAAAGAATCCGATTAAAATTAAGGCGTTATTTCTCACTTCTATTTTAGATTTTGGCTTTTTAATGTGTTCAAACAAAGAATCTTTTTTAACTGGCGCGGCTTGGCGCGTGGGCTTTGTGCCATTAACTCGCTTCATTCCACTGAAAACGGTTTTAACCAAAGGATCATTTATCGGGTTAGGCGCGCCCATTAACCCATGCGCATAAGCGATTGCAGCGAGCGCTTGATTAAAACTTTGGGTTGAATAGTCGCCTCCGTCCACCTTCTTAATTGAGGTTAAAAAGCTAACCACGTCGGTCGAGTTGCATGGGATTTTGAATCCGTGACCTTCGAAAACAGTTAGCCATTTTTTGTACGCCCGTTTGGTACTTTCAGAAATCGA
>DYNN01000082.1 GCA_020721045.1 Thiomargarita sp.
GCTCTAATTCAATCATTTGCTGTAATACAGTTTTTGTTGTCACTAGATTCTTATAGCGATAATACTCATTTTAATTTTATACCCTATGTTTATATTGTCGGACAAAAGATTTTTGGGGGACTATTTTTAGGTCATATTCTTGCGCCTACATTAGATAGTTATTTTCTGGCATCAATCTACTTAATCGTAATTTTTTTCCTATTCTTGTTTTCTTTAAAACGAAATAAATTCGTTAGTTATTTTTTAACAATACATTTAATTGTACTATTTTCTACATTTTATAAATTTAAATTAAATCCTGAAATTTTAATTCCATTTGAGAATGGTCCACGATATTTTTACATTCCCTACTTAATGCTTGCTTGGTCGCTTATTTTGCTACTCGCTGAAAATAAAATGTGGAAAAAGTTAACAGCATCTATTGCTTTGATATTTATTCTTTTTTCTTCATTAACATCAGATTTTAAAACTAAAGAATATACTGATTACAAATGGTATGAACACAGCCAATCTATTGGCAAAAAAGAAATAACTATTCCTATTAATCCATCTGGTTGGCATATGGAAATACCAGCAAAAAACTAAATGGTTCATTCATCCATGAATGACTGCGCATCTCAAAAAAAGTACGTTCTCAAAATGAGAATTGCTGAGACAAGAATGATATACTATGATTTTATTTAAGTTTACAGTAAAATAATAAACAATTAACAAGGCGACCATAACCCGTGAAATTAACTGTTATTATTCTTGCTGCCGGTCAAGGCAAACGTATGCACTCTGATTTACCAAAAGTATTGCATCCGCTTGCCTCAAAACCATTGCTTGCCTATGTGATTGAAACTGCGCTTTCATTAGAACCCAGCCAAATTTTCGTAGTACATGGACATCAAGGTGAACAATTAAAACAATCAATGACTGCTTATCCATCCATTCAATGGATTGAACAAAGTCAGCAATTAGGCACGGGACACGCTGTTGCGCAAGCAATGCCACAAATTACTGATGATTCCGCTGTCTTAGTATTATATGGCGATGTTCCTCTTATTCAAGCTGATACATTGCGTCATTTATGTCAATCAATTCAAGCAAATAAATTTGGCATTTTAACGGTTAATTTAGCTAATCCTTATGGTTATGGTAGAATTGTCAGAAATCCCGCAAATCAAGTGCAACGCATTGTTGAAGAAAAAGATGCAACACTGGCAGAACGTCAACTTCAAGAAGTCAATACGGGCATTATTATTGTGCCGGCTAAATCCTTACGAACTTGGCTTGCTCAATTAAATAATAATAACGCTCAAGGTGAATATTATTTAACCGATACCGTGGCTTTAGCGGTGCGCGATCAAGCAACTTTGTATACAACCATGCCAAGTGATACGTATGAAGTCATGGGTGTTAATGATCGATTGCAATTAGCTGAATTAGAACGTTATTATCAAAAGAAGCAGGCTGAAAATTTAATGCAACGCGGCGTGACTTTATCTGATCCCAATCGATTGGATATTCGTGGTCAAGTGACTGCTGGGCGTGATGTGATGATTGATGTCAATGTTGTTTTAACCGGACAGGTAAAATTGGGCAATCGGGTGAAAATTGCGGCAAATTGCGTGATTACTGATGCAATTATTGGAGATGATAGCGAAATTTTTCCATATAGCTTACTTGAAAATGTTACAGTGGGTGCCCATTGTCGCATAGGTCCATTTGCACGTTTGCGTCCTGAAACTGTCCTTGCTGATCAAGTACATATTGGCAATTTTGTGGAAATTAAAAAATCGACGATTGCAACTGAATCTAAAATTAATCATTTGAGCTATATTGGTGACAGCGAAGTAGGTTGCGGCGTAAACATTGGCGCAGGCACTATCACTTGTAATTATGATGGTGCGTATAAACATAAAACAATCATTGGTGATCACGCTTTTATTGGCTCTGATACGCAATTAGTTGCACCTGTGAAAATAGGTAAAGGTAGCACAATTGGTGCGGGTTCAACGATTACCAAAGATACTGCTGAAAATGTACTGGCATTGACTCGTGTGCCACAAAAAACCATCTCAAATTGGAAACGCCCAGTAAAAAAATAATGGATAAACACAGTCTGTGATCATGGATTGTTTTTAACGATAAGACCGAAAAATCAATTACACTTTTCCAAATTATCTAAAGCAACGCACATTTAGAAAAAATAACTTTTGTTTCACACTATGTTACAATTTTATGTTTGCTATTCTCATCATGGCAATAGTGCGCAATAAAGCTGCAAAAACAATCTACGATCACTTTCAGTATTTTAAAGGGCTGATTGGGATATAATACTTACAATTTTTAACAATCTTAATTAACAAAGGATATATTATATGAGACAATTTCGCTACTTTATCGTGGCATTATCTATATTGACAATCGTCGGCTGTAGCAGTAAAGGAGAAGTCAAACCAGAAGATGCTGCCGATCAAAATACGACGACCATTATTAATGATGGTGCAAATACGCGTGGTACCGACAGCAGTGATATCAACGGTGATAAACTTGGTGATGGCAGTGCTTCAGGTTCTGCTTATATGCCGACTGAAAAAGTAGTGTATTTTGACTACGACCAAAGCGATATTAGAACCGGACGTGACCGTAGTTTAGTTGAAGAACATGCGGCTTATTTAGCCAAAAATGCTAATGCGGGTGCGCGTTTAGAAGGTCATGCAGATGAACGGGGTTCACGCGAATACAATCTTGCTTTAGGTGAAAGTCGGGCAAATAATGTAAAGCACATGTTGAGTATTTTGGGTGTTTCAGATGAACAAATGACTGTGTTAAGCTACGGTGAAGAAAGCCCTGCAGCGACAGGTCATGATGAAACTTCTTGGCAATTGAACCGTCGCGTTGAATTTGTTTATCCTTAATTTTTGAATTTCTGGAGATAATAGACCATGCTAGTTCCCTATAATTTGGCGAGTATCACATTTTATTCATCAGTTTCACTGTCTGATTCAAATTTTGTATTTACACAACGAACGGTAAAAATAGGAAAGCTAGCACGGCAATTTCTCATTACCTTGAGTTTGGCACTGTGCACATTTGCAGCACAGAGTCAAACGATCATCGCAGCTAATACTTCGTTAGAACAACAAGTTATTCAATTGAGACAAATTTTATTAGAACAAGATTTGCGTATTTCACAACAACAAGAAGAAATTCAAGATATACGCGGCAAAAATGAAGTTTTACTCTACAATTTAGAGCAACTAAAACAACAACAACAAGATATTTATGTTGATTTAGATCAACGACTCAGTGAATTAAAATCCGCACAACTTTCAACAACTGCTGTACAGCCGCCAATAACTTCCACGGTAAATACGCCGATGGATACGATGGCAGTGTCTACTGATAATACAGTGCCACAAATTCCGTCGTCCTCAGAAGTGAGCAAAACGATACCAACTGAATCCTCTCCGCAAGAAGAAGAAACTTATCAAAGCGCATTTAAATTGCTACAAGCCGGTCGTTACAAAGAAGCAATTGAAGGATTTAAGCAGGTATTACAACAATTTGCTCAAGGTGAATATGCAGACAATGCACAATATTGGACTGCCGAATCACAGTATGCATTACACAATTTTGACAAAGCATTACAAGAATTTAATAAGTTATTACAAGAATTTACTGACAGCCCTAAACGCGCGCACGCATTATTGAAGATGGGTTATATACACTATGAATTGAAAGATTATGGTAAAGCGCGCGAAGTGCTTAATGACGTGGTTAATACTTATCCGGGTTCTGCCTCAGCACGTTTAGCAGATCAGCGTTTGCAAAGAATGCAAGTGGAAGGAAAATAACTAAGCCTGTGACGAAAAAATAAAAAGGAATTTCTTTTATGCATCATCGAATTGTGATTATTGGCGCAGGTTTTGCCGGTTTGACTGCTATTAAAACTTTACGTAAAAAGGGGTGTACAGACCCTATTACGCTTATTTCGCCTAAACCCGAATTTTTTTATTATCCAAGCCTTATTTGGGTGCCTGCGGGCATACGCAGTGAAGCGGATTTAACGATTCCCTTAGACAACTTTCTTCAGCGTAATCAAATTCATTACCATCAAGGTAACGTTATAAAACTTGATCCTGATACACGTCAAATCTTTACTGATACGGGAACAGTTGCTTTCGACAGCCTTATTATCGCCTCAGGTGGTCGTTTTTTAAAAAAAATATCCGGCATTGAACACGTTTATACGCCTTGTGAAGGATATATACCGACATATGCTTATAGTGAAAAATTAGCCAGTTTAAGTGGTGGCACACTGACTTTTGGCTTTGGTAGCAATCCAAAAGAACCTGCAGCAATGCGTGGTGGACCTATCTTTGAATTTTTATTTGGGATTGATACATTATTACGGCAACAACATCGTCGCGATAAATTTCGTTTTATTTTCTTTAATCCAGCAGCCGAACCCGGCAAACGTCTTGGTAACAAAGCAGTATCTGCGTTATTAGGTGAAATGGCAAAACGCAATATTACAACGCATTTGGGTTATAAAATCAAAGAATTCACCGAAGATTCCATTATTACCGAAGGTGGTAAAGTGTATAGTGATTTAACCCTATTTATGCCCGGTATGACGGGTGCTGCGTGGGCAGATAACAGCAAACTTCCCTTATCTGACGGCGGTTTTATCAAAGCTGATGCCCAATGTCGCGTACCCGGCTTTAATGGTATTTATATTGCTGGCGATAGTGGTAGTTTCCCTGGACCTGATTGGATGCCAAAGCAAGCCCATATGGCTGATTTACAAGCAAGAGCCGCCGTTAACAATTTATTGGCGGATAAAAATGGTCAAAAAGCCAATTACCAATTTAAAACCGAACTCGTGTGTATTGTTGACGCGTTAGATGGTGGTATGTTGGTTTATCGCGACATAAAACGCAACATTCTATTACCCAAATTAGCCATGTTCAGTTGGGCAAAACGTTGGTTTGAACAACTTTACTTGCAACAATATCGTTAAAATAATTGAGAGGATTCAACGTGACACAAGCCCGCCGCACTCGCAATAAAGTGAGCACTGCCGACCAAAAACCGATTAAACACGGTCTACGTGAAATTCTTTTTATCTTTTTCTGCTTTATAGGATTATACGTATTTGTTTCACTTGTTACCTATGACCCAATCGACTTAATTCGCTCAGGTGATGCAGACGTTGTCGAAGATGTCAGAAACAAAGGCGGCGTGGCGGGTGTTTTGTTTGCCGATATTCTATTCAATTTATTTGGCTATATTGCTTACTTATTTCCAATTATGATAGGGTATTTTGGTTGGTTTATTTATCAAGGTAGACACCATGATATTTTAGCTGAACCCAAGAGTTTAATTATCCCAGGTGTTGGTTTCATACTGATTTTAACTGCGGGTTGCGGACTGGCTATTGTACATTTCTCAGCAGAAGGTGCGTTATTACCTAGCTATGCGGGCGGTTTATTGGGAGTAGCTATTGGTAAAAATTTAGAAAGTATTTTCAGTCAATTGGGTTCAACACTACTTCTATTGGCATTATTTTTTACCGGTATCACACTATTGACCGGTTTATCATGGCTTAAATTGATGGATATATTGGGATTTCATACCTTACGCTTACTACCTGTTGTTGAAAAATATTTTGCCCAACGTTTTTTACCTTGGATACTCGGATACGCAAGATATTGGTTTAATTGGATCAAATTTATTTTAGTAGGATTGGTTAATCTATTGTTAAAATGGCTGATTGCTTTATGGGATAATATTCAAATGTGGCGTGAAGATTGGCAAATGCGACGCCATCAACAATACGAAGACGATAATGAAGAATATGATGATGACGAATTTTTTGAAACCGACGAAAAACCAGACACGCAACCACCAAAAGCATCACCTGTTTTTACAACAGAACCCGAAGAAAAATCAGTTACTGAAGAAAAAACAACTGAAGCTGGGCATCGTGATGTTAATTTAGCTAAATTTGCATTGCCTCCCCTTTCCTTATTAGCAACGGTACCATCGAAATCCCCCTTGCCAACTGAAAACGAATTAACTACATTAATTAATCAATCTTTGCAACAAGCTGAAATTGAAGCTGAAATTGTCACTTTACATATTGGACCTGTTTTACTGGGTATTGAAATTAATCCTACTAATTCTTTGGATAATGCACAATTAGACACATTAAATACTATTTTGATGGCGATTTTTAACGTTAAACAAACGAAAATTGTTAAAACACCGACTGGTACAATAGGTATCGAATTACCCAATCCCAATCGACAAACCATCCATTTAAGTGAATTATTACACTCCTATGATTATCAAGATAATTTATCACCGCTGACCTTAGCATTAGGCAAAGATATGAATGGCAAACCGGTTATCGTTGATCTTAATCGCATTCCTAATATCTTGATTGCAGGCAGTCAGGTGCGCGAAAAAACAACTTTATTACATACATTCTTATTGAGTATTTTATTCAAAAGTATTTCAGACACTGTTAAATTTATTTTAATCGATAGTCATGATTATAAATTAAGTTATTACAATAATTTACCTCATTTATTAACACCAGTTATTTCCAAAACTGAAACAGCTTTACAGGCACTAGAATGGTGTATTGGTGAAATGGAACACCGTTACCGTATGATTGCAAAACTGGGTGTACGCAATATTGAAGGCTACAATCAAGCCGTATTACATCCTTCAGATCATGAACAAATGGCTGAATATGCTGAAATAACAGCTTTACCTTATATTGTTGTAATTATTAGTGAAATAGCTGATTTGATGCGCACAGAATTTAATACAGCAACAGAAGAACTCATTAGCCAACTAGCTCAAAAAGCGCGTGCAGCTGGCATTCATCTAGTACTAGCGACACAATATCCTTCCACTCAAGTGATTAGCAGCTTGATTAAAAACAATATGCCTATTCGTATCGCTTTCCAAGTAACCAATAAGAGCGAATCACGTCTTGTGCTTGGACAAATGGGTGCAGAAACTTTATTAGGCAATGGTGATATGTTATATATGACAATGGGTACCGGTGCACCCGTTAGAATGCATGGTTGCACAGTGAGTGACGGTGAAATTCAACGTGTTTCTCAATATTTGAAAAAATTAGACAAACCTCAGTATATATCACTGAAAAATTAATATGGATCAATCTATTACATCAACTAATAAACAAATAATAATTGCCGGTGTTGACGAAGTAGGGCGTGGTCCTTTAGCAGGTCCAGTAGTTGCCGCAGCTGTTATTTTAGATAAAAAACATCCTATTATTGGCATTGCAGATTCAAAAACCCTTTCACCTAAAAAACGACGCTTATTAGCTGATGAAATTCGCACTCATGCCATTGCTTATGCTTTTGGGCGTGCAGAAGTAGACGAAATTGATACGATCAATATTTTCCACGCCAGCTTATTAGCTATGCAAAGAGCCGTGTTACAATTATCCATTATTCCCGATGAAGTGCAGGTAGACGGCAAGTTTTGTCCGATTTTGCCCTATCCCACTCAAGCAATTATTGGTGGTGATAAAACTGTATTAGTCATTGGTGCTGCCTCAATCATTGCTAAAGTCGCGCGTGATGAAGAAATGTGCGAATTGGAAACTCTTTACCCGGGCTATGGTTTTGCCCAACACAAAGGTTATCCTACTGCTATGCATTTGATTGCATTGAAAAAATTAGGCGCATGTTCAATTCATCGTCGTTCATTTAAACCTGTACAAGCTTGTCTTAACATGAGTTCGATGTAAGTACTTGTGAGGTTAATGCCATTAATTTTATCATCAATATCCGGACTATTTTTGATTTCAACACTTTGGTGGGCAACAAAAAACCGTTGCCCTACATGACTATAGATTACGCCTTACGAATGATATGCTTCACAATATTCAGCACATCATTTTAAATAGACAATACCGGCCGTAGTTTTATTAGAAGAGCTACAGGAAGGACAACGGTCTCCGTTATTACTGCCACGACATTGATAGCAGTAATTTTCACCACACGAGGTACAATGATGTACATAAAAATGTGAGCCCGAAAATATTCCACCGGATGCTTTATAATGTCCACAACTAGGACAAGCTGGCATTTTTTTCTCAAACATGTTTTAATCCTCATACAAAATATAAACTTGACAACTTAATATTCAAAAATACATTTTTCCTTTGTCTTAATACTGCCATCTTTTAGTAGATTAATAACTTTGTTACTGGCATTATTAACATTTAGCAGCATGGGTGAACTAGTATAGTGCCAATTTTTTTCAAATTTTACAACAACATCAGCCTGTTGCTGTGAAAAAAAATCCTCTGTTAAATTACAAGGTTTGATATTTCCACGATATGAAATACCAACGGCACCAAGTTGAGCTTGACACGCCATTTCTAACTCATCAAGAATGCGGTGAATATTTGACTCATAGGAACATTGTTTTACTTTTTCTGTATCCGTAATGAAATACTCCTTTTCCATGGTAGAAGCCCTACCATTATTTTTCAATATTTCAAAACTTATTTCAGCACCAAGTTCATCAGCAAGCAGTCGAATATCAGTTAGCTCATCATAATTTCTAGTTGTTACAGTGGTGGATATGCGGATAGGTACTTTCACATCATGAAGCAGATGAACAGCATAATTTGCTTTTTCCCAACTACCTGTTCCCCTCAATAAATCGTGTACTTTTGGTGTGATGCTGTCTAGTGAAATTTGTACAGCTTCAAGATGCATAGTGGATAACTTACGAACAATATCTTCATCAATAAAGTAACCATTTGTATTAAGTGATACAATGAATTTCTTCTGAGCATATTCTAGCAACTCTAAAATTTCCGTGTATAGAAATGGCTCGCCACCAGAAATTTTAATAAAACGTAATCCTTTCTCGTACAACGAATCTAACAATTCAATCCATTGATTTAGAGGGAGATCAGGAAATTTTTTGCCAGCCTCATCAAAGCAATATTTACAACGTAGGTTACAATTTTTAGTGATTTCTATATCAGCACTAACAATCTTAATTTCATCTAAACGATCAATATACTCAAATATGTCTGAGTTGTTACTGACAAAGGTATTTATTGCTAAATACCCTCTTTCTTCTAAAAAACTTTGTAATTTCGATAAATCATTTTCAATTAAATCTAATGAAATATTTGGGTACTTAAATGCTAGATTATCAACAATATGTTGATTTGATGTTTCTCCATTTATTTCATTGAAAAAAATTAAAGATTCAAAATTAAAAATATCAAATCGCCGTTGTTGCCACGAATATACGAAACAACAATTTGGTTGCGGGATAATTTTTGTACCATTTATAAAAACCGGATATTTTTCCATATTCATGTCATTTTTCCACAAAAACTACATAACTCTCTGTATAAACTTCACAGAGAATTATGTATAACTATCAAATTTAACATTGTTAATTTAAAATTAAGTATGACCACATCGAGTACTACCGCCACCACCCTTACAACTTGCGTAAACCACCTTTGGTGAATGATACGTCACTATATTGAGTTTTAACATTTTTACGTTGCTCCTTGTTATAAGTAATTTATTTAACTATTAAGTATTGTTGAAATAGTTAATAGTATCGTTTATTATGAAAGTACTTTTTTATTACATCCATAATGTAAAACTTTAATTTTATTAATTAAAAGTTAATTTAATATGCAATTAAATGAAAAGATTAAATTTTTTCGTCATTCCAAAGGATTAACTCAAGAACAAATGGCTGAAAAATTAGGTATTACTCCTGTTGCTTACTCCAATATAGAACGAGGGGAAACTAATGTTTCAATGAAACGACTAGAAGAAATTGCAACAGTAATGGAAACTAATATTCTGGACTTATTAAGTCTAGGGGAAAAGAATGTACTTGTTCTAAATGGAGATACAAAAAATAGCCTGTATTGTTTCTTGCAGAATGTAAACTTTTCTGAAAAACAGGACGTTTTACCTTTTGAAATACAAAAATTACATTTAGTGATTGAACAACAAGCAAAACAAATATCAATTTTAGAAGAAGAAATTAAACATTTTAAGGAAATTATAGAATTATTGAAAAGATAACCCGCGTAGTGTGTTAAGCGAAGCGTCTACGCCTTTATCAATTGAAACACCTTTGATGTATGACGCTTCGCCTAACACACTACATTAATTATTTTTTTAGTAGATACAAATAGTTATATCTTTTCTTATATTGAACTCACGTTGTCTTAGCTAAATTCTCTTTAAAAATCATGACACAATTAACACATTTTAATCAAAATGGTGAAGCGCACATGGTCGATGTGGGCGAAAAATCAACTACTCACCGTATTGCTGTGGCTGAAGGTTCTATTTTAATGCAAGCCGAAACGCTGCAATTAATTGTACAAGGCGGGCACAAGAAAGGTGATGTATTAGGAATAGCCCGTATTGCCGGTATTATGGCTGCTAAAAAAACCAGTGATTTAATTCCCTTATGTCATCCGCTGGCTTTAACACATATCAGTGTCGATTTAACGCCGCAAATTGCACAAAATCAAATTCATTGCCAAGTAACCGTAGAAACACGTGGACAAACGGGTGTAGAAATGGAAGCATTGACCGCGGTACAAGTGGCTTTATTGACAGTTTATGATATGTGTAAGGCTGTTGATAGAGGTATGATTATTCGAGAAGTTAAATTACAAAAAAAATCTGGCGGAAAATCAGGCAATTGGGAAAGAAACGAATAAACAAATAAGATGTATAAGTAAAGCGTCATACGTCTCATGGAAATAGTGTATGACGTTACGCACCAGCATTTATTTAAGTTGCAGCATGTCTCACCCTGATCAATCAAAAGTTCAAGTCAACGGACAATTAAAATTATTCTGCTGAGTTTTGATATTCAAAATGTTGATAATCCAGTGTATTACGCCAATTTCCACCCCATATAAAACCGTGTTGCCGAAAAATCTTCACAATAGGATCGTTTGATTTAATTAAGCCGGTAATTACTTGGGTTCTATCAATAAAAGAAGTACTTATTTTCGGTAAAATGGTACAATTCAACGGTTGTGCTTGACAAAAACTATTTACGGGTGCTTCCGTGATATAACCAAGCCGTTCTACGAAATCAATTTTATCATCTTTTTCATTCCATCCTTGTTTTAGTAAATAATCTGTCGAAACTGTTAAATAAGGATTAAAAACAGGATTAATATCAATTGCATAACCATAACTGTGTTGTGAAAAATAGCCAGGTTTTTGAGTAATTTCACGACAATTAAATGCTGAAGAATTATTATCTAACATTGAAAGTTCATCATTCGCATTATATTCTTCAATTAATCTCATCTTTTCAATAGGAAATTTAATTTCATAGAGTTGTGCAAAAATGTCTAAAACTTTTTGGGCTAATAATTTGTGCACGATTAATTCACCTTGATGTATTCTATTATCAAATCCCCAGTGATCAAGTTGTAAATAAACTAAGTCTTGTAGTGAAACTGGACAATTGGGTTGCCATGAACCTATGGTCTGCATTTGCATAATAATTTGTGATGGAATAGACATCGCAGTACCGTGAAAAATGGGATTGGCTTGTACTTTTAATAGTGATTCTGATGGTTTGGTGACGGGTATTGTCGATTCTGCTGAAACATGGACGATGTGATGTTCTAAAATATTGCTGAGGTAAGTAGTTTCTATAAAAATAAATACTAATAAAATCAATAAACTAGAAAGTAAAAGAAAGCGTATAAATTTTGCGATTGTTTGATTAATAATGATCATTATCTTTTACTTTCCATGCGAGGGAGTGGTGTGAATGATGAAAAATTATTTTTCCGTAAATACAGTTAGATAGAAAGTAGCAAACGTGGAGTTGCGCTTGATTATTACTCTCACCCTATTAAATTTTAGTACATCAATAAATGTGCCAATTTAAAGTTATTTATAAAATTTTATTGTAACAGGGTGATTCATAGTCAACTTAGAATAAATTTACTAGATTGATTACGATTTTTGGCAAACATGAACGGGCATTTTTTTGCGAGTGAGTAATACGTCTCTCATTTGTCCTGTGGATTAATTGACACTGATGTTATTCATTGAGAGTTGTTAGCGATAATTTAAACCTACAACAAAACTTATTAAACTAATTATTCTGATTGACATTTTTGAGTTTGATAAGCTAAGTTCATGATATGATATTTTTCAAAATTCGACATTTTAACCAATGAGTAAGGATTTTATAATGAACGGTATACTTTTGAATGAATTAAGTAAAACGTGGACTAAATTATTTAAACTCACTTTGTCTGAAGAAGAAAATGATTTAAAAATAAGTAACTTGTTTGATCCATTTGGTTTGTTGGAAAAGCAGTTAGCGCACGATTTAGTCAGTATTTTTGATCCTTTGGGTATCACACGTTCTTGCTTTGACGTACAACGTGCTTGGTTAGATCATCCTCAAAAATTATACACACGTTTAGGGCGATTAAGTTGTGATATGTGGGCGATACAATTGCAGTCTTGGCAAAGGTTTAGCGGACTTCCCACTAAAGATGTCATTTCTATCACTGAGTCTGATAGTCGCTTTCAAGACCCAGCGTGGACTGAAAATCCTTGCTTAGATGTGATCAAAGAATATTATTTATTGTATTCTAATTGGTTAGAGAATGCTATTTTTGAAACACCTGAATTATCTGATAAAACTAAACGTAAAGCCGCATTTTGGGCTAAGCAAGGATTGAATGTTATTGCGCCGACTAACTATTTTTGGACTAATCCAATTGCGGTCAATCGTTTCGTTGAAACTGGTGGAAGAAGTTTATTAAATGCGCTAAAAAACATACTAATAGATGCGCAGCAGCAAACGATTCGGATGGTTGATGAGACGGCTTTTATAGTAGGAAAAGATTTAGCCAATACTGTCGGTTCCGTCGTTTATCGTAATGAATTATTTGAATTAATTCAATATACGCCAACAACAGAACAAGTCCATAAAATTCCGCTATTAATTGTGCCTCCTTGGATTAATAAATATTATATTTTAGATTTAGGTGAACGCAAAAGTATGGTGAAACACTTAGTTAATCAAGGCTATAGTGTTTTTTTGATCAGTTGGAAAAATCCGACTGCAGAAATGCGTTATACCTCTGTTGATGACTATATGTTTAAGGGAATTTTGACTGCAATTCAAGTGACTAAATCGATTGCACAAGTGCCACAAATACACGCGGTTGGTTATTGTATTGGCGGTATTATTTTAACGGCATTGATTGCTTGGTTAGCGAACGAAGAAGATAATCCTATTGCTAGCTGGAGTTTATTTGCGACGTTAATTGATTTTGCAAATCCGGGTGATATTGAAGTCTTTATTGATGAAGACACAGTGAATTACATTGAAACGCTTATGAGCAATAAAGGGTATTTAGATGGCAAACAACTGGCTGATTCTTTTAGAATGTTACGTTCCGATACTTTAATTTGGCATTATTTTGTGCATAATTATTTGTATGGCGATGAATTACCTGAATTTGATGTTTTATTTTGGAATATGGACAGTACGCGTTTACCTGAGGCGATGCATTCTTTCTATTTACGACAATTTTATTTGCAAAACAAGTTTGTAGAACGCGATGGTATCAAATTAGGGGGTAAATGGTTAGATGTGCGTAAAATTCAAACACCTTTATATGCAGTGGGCACCGAGCAAGATCATATTGCACCTTGGCAAGAAACTTTTAAAATCTGCAACTTAATCAAAGCACCTGCTCATTATACACTGGCAAGTTCTGGACATATTTTAGGTATTATTTCACCACCCGTTACGCCAGCAAAACGTCATTATTGGGCAAATATTACACAAGGACAACCCGCAACACTTTGGCAGCAAAATACGGAAAAAGTCGTGGGTTCATGGTGGGAAAATTGGACTGCTTGGTTGGATCAGCATTGTGGCGAATTGCAAGCACCGTTGACAGTAGGTAATGGAGAATATCCGCCGCTGATGGCAGCCCCCGGTAGCTATGTGATGGAAAAATAATAGCTACCAAGTGCGCTTAATTAAAGAACCGTGCCTTGATAATCACAAGGCACAAGTTGTTTAATTATCAACAGAAATTAATTCAACTTCAAAAATCAACGTTTCGCTTGGTCCAATTTTGCCACCCGCGCCTCTTTCGCCATAAGCCAATTTAGCTGGGATGAATAATTGCCATTTAGCACCTTCTTTCATCAATTGTAGTGCTTCAGTCCAACCTGCAATAACACCATTAACAGCAAAACTGGTAGGTTCATTACGACTGTAAGAACTGTCAAATTCTGTACCGTCAATTGTGGTGCCGCGATAATGGGTTGTCACTGTATCAGTTTCTTTAGGGGTTTTACCATCGGCTTTCCCTTCAGTAATAATCTTGTATTGTAAGCCACTGGCTAAAGTAACAACGCCTTCTTTCTTAGCATTTTCAACAAGGAAAGTTTCGCCTTTTTTAGTGTTTTCCATGGATGCCTTCATTTGAGTTTCTGCCTGTGCCTTCATCATTTCTTCACGTTTCTTTTGCTGATAAGCCACTAAAATTTCTTTGACTTCATCGGCAGATATTAATAAATCAGTACTGTTGCTCATGGCATCTTTAATACCTTTAACCATCAGTTCAAAATCCACTTCGACGTTTTGTTGTTTGATGGTTTCGCCAATGCTATGTCCAAAACTGTAGCTTAGTTTATCACTTTCACTCAGAGTGGATGTGGCAGCCATAGAATCCATACCAGTCATACTGGACATTCCGCTCATGCTAGCCATACCGTCCATACTTGCCATGCCTTTAGCCATACCCTCCATACTGGTCATACCAGACATGGTATCCATACCTGCCATGCCTTTAGCCATACCCTCCATACTGGTCATACCAGACATGGTATCCATACCTGCCATGCCTTTAGCCATACCTTCCATACTGGTCATGCCAGACATGGTGTCCATACCAGCCATACCTTCAGTTGGTTTTGCATCAGCAGCAAATAGTAAAGTAGAAGATAATAATGCAGTTGCCAACGTGGCTATTTGAGGAAATTTCATTCGTTCTCCTTAATAAATTAAAAATAGTTACATTTTTTTGGCACAAGCCCAATCAATCCACTGTGTTGCTTCTCTATCTTTGATCGATAAAGTGTCAAAATAGTGTTCATTTCCTGCTTCAAAAAACATATTTAAATGTATGTATTTGATAATTCGCTTTCTGTT
>DYNN01000083.1 GCA_020721045.1 Thiomargarita sp.
CCCTTTACCAAAGGGGGATTGAGGGGGATTTTTTATATTTCAATTACTTAAATCACCCCTACCCCCTTTAAAAAAGGTAGGGAAACGCTTAACTTAATGGCATTGAGCCGTACGCACTTCTTGTGTTTTTAATCAAAATAATCGGAACGTAGATACATGACAATCGCTTATATTTATCATCCTGATTGTTTACTCCACGATATGGGAGAAGCACATCCGGAACAGCCTGCACGCATTCATGCGATTGAAGATCAATTAGTTGCCTCTGGTTTATTCGATTTTTTACAACAACACCAAGCCCCGTTGGCAACGCGCCGCCAACTGTCTCGTGTGCATGATTTGACTTATGTTGATAAAGTATTAAGTTTTGGGCAGCAACAACAGAGTGAATTTTTAGACCCAGATACATTGCTCACACCGCAAACGCCACAAGCCGCATTACGTTCGGCGGGTGCAGTTGTTTACGCGACAGAATTGCTGTTATCGCATAAAAAACGTATTGCCTTTTGTTGCGTACGTCCACCCGGTCATCATGCGGTACGTGATCAAGCAATGGGCTTTTGTTTTTTTAATAATGTAGCAGTCGGTGCAGCTCACGCGATTCACGAATATGGTTTAAATCGAGTGGCAATCGTTGATTTTGATGTGCATCATGGTAATGGAACAGAAGATATTTTTAGCAATGATCCGCGTGTATTACTTTGCTCAACTTTTCAGCATCCATTTTATCCCTATTGCGGTGCAGAAACGCAGAAAAAACATATTGTTAACGTACCACTTCCTGCCGGAACTAACAGTGATCAATTTCGGCAAGCGATTTTACAATATTGGCTACCTGCATTACATAAATTTGCCCCCCAATTAATTTTTATTTCTGCTGGATTTGATGCCCATTATGATGACGATATGTCCAATTTTCACCTACATAGTACCGATTATGCGTGGGTTACGCACGAAATGATGATTATTGCTGATAAATATGCTGATGGACGCATTATTTCAGTATTAGAAGGCGGTTATGAATTGCATTCTTTGGGACGTAGCGTTGCAGCACACATGAAAGTTTTAATGCATTTAGCCTAAATTGTTAACAACCGACGATTAAATAACTCAATGAGCGAAACCTTATCCCACTCCGATCAAGTGACTTACTTACAAATTGCTGTTGAACAAGCTGGACAGCGAATTGATAACTTTTTACTGACTTATTTCAAAAGTGTACCAAAAAGCCACATTTATCGCATTTTGCGCACGGGTGAAGTTCGCGTTAATAAAGGTAGAATTAAACCCGTTTACCGCTTACAAGTAGGCGATAAAGTACGTTTGCCCCCCATGCATTATCAAACCACTACACCTGTAATACCACATAGCCACTCGGTACAAATATTGACTAAACGCATTTTATACGAAGATAACTCTTTGTTAATCATTGATAAACCTTCTGGTATGGCGGTACATGGTGGAAGTGGTATTAGTTTTGGCGTGATTGAAGGATTACGCACTCTATATCCACAAGCCCCTTTTTTAGAATTAGTCCATCGTTTGGACCGAGAAACATCAGGCTGCTTGATGATCGCCAAAAAAAGGAGTATGTTAAGGCGGTTACATGATTTACTTCGTCAAGGCGGTATGCGCAAACGTTACCTAGCATTGGTTCAAGGGCGTTGGCAATCTCGGCTTAAACAAATCTCTGCACCTTTACAAAAAAATATCTTACAATCAGGAGAACGCATCGTGCGAGTCAATGAAACTGATGGAAAAGCAGCAATTAGCAATTTCCAAATTGAAGAAGAATTTGAATCTGCTACTTTGCTTAATGTACAACCGATCACCGGACGAACCCATCAAATTCGTGTTCATGCTACTCATGCTGATCATCCGATTGCCGGTGATGAAAAGTATGGTAACGAAGCCTTTAATCGTCAAATGCGTGATTATTCGCTAAAACGGTTATTTTTACACGCTGCACAATTAGAAATTGAAATACCCGACCAAGATTATCAACTCTCAATCAACGCGCCTTTACCGACTGAATTACAACAAGTATTGAATCGTTTATCCAAGTAAAAAATTACTACACTCACTGATTAACTCAAACCTCTACTTTTAGAAATAGTAGAGGTTTCGACAAAAATTAATATGTATCGCTATCTTATGTTATGTGTGATTTATATTATATCACTCTCTGTTAATGCCGCTAATGATGTCTTTGTTAATGGTAAATACGCAAATAAAAAAACCTACCGTAATAAGGAAAATAAAACTACTCGTTTAGAAATCTCCAATGCCGAAGCGTTGGAAATCACAATTATCGGTCATACTGAAAAAAATTATGACTTTTTAACGATTTATGACAGTAATCAAATACAAATTCGTCATTATAGTGGGCTAATCACAGATAAATTCACAGTGGAAGGCGAGTGTATTCGTATACATTTCAAGTCAGACGCCGCCACTGTTGATGAAGGTGTCAAGGTCGAAATTAAAGCCATTAGCTTATTTCATCGAATTAAAACCGATTTACATCAAGCTATTAACGCAATGATGCAACAAGGTACAGGTGACATTTATTTTAAAATCAATCAACTCGTTGATGAATTTATCGTTGTAGAAACGCAATTATCTCAAGAAAACACGCTACTGTCTGGAGAATTAGGGGAAAAAGCGGCTGAGCAAGCAGCTAAAATTGCTGAAATTTATCGTAATATTGCGATTCAAGGTCATGCAATTAAAGCAAGCCATACTGCACAATTTGAAGTTCTCGATGCATTGCAACATAAAACCAAAACTAAAATTAATCGACTGAAAGGTAAACAATTAAAAAATAAACAATTACTTGAAGATAGCAATCTAGAATTAGAAAATCCCAATTTACCTATGATCATTCAAAAATTGCAAATTTCCATTGATGTAACGAAAAAAGCAATTAAAGCCCTAGAAAAACAAGAAATCGCTTGGAAAAATTTTTATCGAGCACAATTACAGTTAATTGAAATAACACATGACTATTCAGAAAAAATTAATTTTTTGCTCTATTTTTTAAATGAAAATTCTCAATTATATGAATTAGCTGCTAAAAATATTTCTTTAAATGAAATAGAGCTTATGACTTTAAATGAAACTTTAATTGATTTAGATAAGTTAAAATCAATCGTAGCCGACATTGAAGCCAGTGAAAGTGAAATGGCTATCCAATTGTTAAAAATTGATGAAACCTATATTACGCCATGAATAATACAGAAAACGAAGAAATTAACTTAGTAAACGATGAAAAAGCACAACAACAAGAACAGATTCGTAAGCAACATGCCAAAGCAAGGGAATCTAATAACTTAACCAATGTGATTACTATTTTTATATCATCTACCTTAGCGATTATTTTTATTTTTGTCGTATCCATCGTGATATATCAAAAAATATTTTCTACTTCAAGTAAAGAAAATATACCCGATACTACAACCGCCTCTCCAACTGAAACGGCATCTAAGGATAAAACAACGCCCGAAAAGAAATCAGATAATATTGCTGTAATCGACAACGCTGAAACCAAAACCACTATAACTGAGAAAAATGTAAAAACGCCAGAAATAATTATAGATGATATAACAATAGATGATGCGAAAAATTCGGAAGAAATTAATTGGTCCATTGTAGGCAAACAACTGATTTTATTGGAAGAAAAACGTCAACAAATCATCCAATTAATGACTAAAAAATTAGCAGCATCAGAGGGAAATAATTGATTATATCTTATAAATTCATCAAATCTTGTTCTAAACTGTCTAAATGGACAATTTTAATTTCATGAGCGAAAGTTGTTTCAATATCTATTGATTGCGTTGTCACTAAAATAACCAACATAGGTATTGCATTATTTTTTAATAATCGTATCAATTCTCGTCGTTCTTCATTCCAATCCAATAAAATGACAATTACGCCACTTAATGCCGTTGCATGTTCTGTCACTAGCGAATATAAGCAAGTGAAAGATTTATCCGTACATGCCTCAATACAAGCTAATATTTCTAATAAATTATCAGTTGGCGTAATGCCACGTCCACTGGTGAAACAATAAGCTTGGCTACCAACTAACATTAGATTTAGCAAAACTTCTTGGCTACGTGGTGCGCTGACAAAAGAGGCGGCGACTGAAACGGCGGCTTCAAATAATTGTCCGGCACTTTGGGTAAAAGTGTCTAAAATCAATGCGTGACGCACAAAAAATTCGTCTTGAAATTCTTTAACCACTGGTTTACCAATTTTAGCCCAGCTTTTCCAATGAATATGTTTGAATGGATCACCAGGGCGATATTCTCTTAAAGAAACAAACTCTTGTGCGTCTCCTACTGACATAGCCAATTGCACACCCCCTCGTTGATATTTACGGGAGCCAGATAAATGAATGGCGGGCAGTGGGTAACGTTTGGGCAAAACTAATAAATTATTTGATAAATCAATATGGTATAACGAATAAAATAAACCAAAGGGGTCTGGACGCGCAAAAGTCATGCGAGTGAAATGTACATGCCCACGTCGCAATGGTATCAGTGTAATTGCAACTTCAGTTATTGCGTGTGGCATTAAATGGGGCAATGGC
The DNA here is from genome assembly GCA_020721045.1 of Thiomargarita sp. Taxonomy (GTDB): domain Bacteria; phylum Pseudomonadota; class Gammaproteobacteria; order Beggiatoales; family Beggiatoaceae; genus DYNN01. The sequence continues at coordinate 4,598 of DYNN01000083.1, forward strand.
GTAATAGTGGTCGCAATCCCTTTGCTGATGTGCGTTAGCCAAACCCAACGCGGATAACCAACATAATTATCAAACCAATTACTTTGATTAGGTTCTTTTGCTTGTAAAAATGTTTGAAAAGAAGGTAATTTAGGTTTAATATCCTCTAAAATCAATAAATTCTTCTCTAACTTTTTGCTATGATTATGAATTTTTATTTGATAAGTTAAATTTTCGCCCACTGTTGCAAAACGCGGTAGCATTCTTTTGACCGTAAGATGTAAATAGAAAAAATAGCTTGTGAGTGTGGCGAGTAATAATAGCACTGCAAATAATGCAACCAGTTGATAAGCATTAGTTTGTCTAATATCCACACCAAAAATGCTAGCGGCGATCAATCCTACTAAAATCAATAGTCCAGCTTTCGTAAAATGTCTTCTTATCCAACGATCTACGATGAAAATGAAACGAAAATTGTAGAATAATAGTCGTTTAATCATGGTAAGATTTTACGAACTTCATTTTGCCATGTGCCTACTTCAATCCGCCGGTATTGCACTAAACCATTTGGTTCCAAATAATCCCCCTTCTTTTGCTACCCAGTGATTTTTCAACATCAACTGTTTTAAGCGTTTTTGTGCATCCAGCTTTGAAATTCGACCACTTGTTTTATTTAAGTAGACTTGTGTTACATCTTCGAATTCCTTTTTATCCACTTTACCATCATTTTCCGCATATACTTTTAATAAATCTTTGCAGGTGTTTTCTATGTGCCGCTCACAGACCGCACCTATCTCTCCACAAACCGAAACAATAAGAGAAAGTGCATCATCCACATCCATTTTTAGTGTGATAGCAACCCGCAATATTTCTTTCTCCTCACTTTGATCTAAATACTTATCATCGTAAGTCCGCATTTTTACTTCTTGACGAATCTTTTCTATTATTTCTTCAGGATAATTTCTTGCCATTTTTGTAACCTCATCATATTGTTAATTAGTACATTTGAAGTTCTGCTCTACGAATACTACCCGAATTGCTCTTTCATATGTTATTCTAAAAAATATCCTCTTACAATAGCATTGGTAAAATTTGTACACTCCACATTTGTTATGCTAACTGTAGTTAAAAATAATGGAGAAATATAATGAAACTCATTTTTAATTTAGTGTTTTTTTCACTAATAATAGTTGTTGTCTTATTCACTTTTTTAAAGAAAAATTCTCATATAGATGTTCCAATTGATGATCCAAATTTTTCAAAAAATAATTATACAGTTTCTATGATTAATCAGAAACCTCAAAATAGTACTAGTGCCGAAGAATACGCTGAACACTTGCGTCAATGGTTAAAAGAAGGCGCACTCCAAGATATTACAACGACACTTACCACAAGCAATTCCTTTAAAGACTGTCCTGAATGTCCAGAAATGGTAAATATTCCAGCAGGTAGTTTTATGATGGGCAGTACAAGTGGTGATAGTGATGAACAATCGGTACATCGTGTAGAAATATCCGCATTTGCTATGGGAAAATATGAGGTCACTTTTAAAGAATATAATGCATTTACTCAAGCAACTGGGCATGATAAACCTAATGATCAAGGTTGGGGACGTGGTAAACGTCCAGTGATTAACGTCAGTTGGGAAGATGCAGTGGCTTATGCTCAATGGCTTAGTCAAAAAACCAATAAAACTTATCGTTTACCCACAGAAGCAGAATGGGAATATGCAGCGCGTGCTGGCACAGAAACTGATTATTGGTGGGGAAATACTGCTTCTCATGAATATGCCAATTATGGTAAAGATGAATGTTGTGGTGGTTTAATACAGGGTAAAGACCAATGGAAATTCACTGCTCCTGTAGGTTCTTTTGAACAAAATCCATTTGGCTTGTATGATATGCATGGAAATGTATGGGAATGGACATGTTCTATTTATAATAACCCATACAATGGTAGTGAGATAACCTGTGATATGACAAATGAAGGGTTGCGTGTGTTGCGCGGCGGTTCGTGGAGCGACAATCCTAGTGGGATGCGTTCAGCTAGCCGTGATGGGTTCAACCTCGATAACCGTTACGACGACGTGGGGTTTCGATTGATTATTCCCTCTCCCTAGGAGATTTTACCCTTTTTTCTTTATTCTTTTTCCCTTTTTAAAAGGATGTTAAATGCAACAATTACCACAGGCAGTCCAAGCTTGTCATGAGTTAATCTTATGGATGATTCCACATTTAGATAAGTTTCCACGAATACGCCGTTTTACATTAGGAGAGCGCATAGAGAGCCGTCTACTTATGGCATTGGAAGATTTAGTAGAAGCAACTTATAGTAAACAAAAAAGAGTAGCACTTGTTCATGCAAACCGTCAGTTGGGAGTATTACGTCATTTGTGGCGATTAGCTTTTGAACTAAAAACTATCTCCTCTAATGCTTACCAATATGGCTCAAAACTCATTAACGGTGTAGGTCAACAAGTGGGGGGATGGTTAAAAACCATCGTAGACCCTATTGGATAAATGGGACATAAAAAAATGAAACGTCTTGGTAATTTATGGCATCAAATTGTTAGCTTTGAGAATTTTTATCTTGCTTACCGCAAAGCAAAACGTGGTAAGCAACATAAAGCCAGTGTTGCACAGTTTACCCTTAATTTGGAAGTTGAATTACTTAGGTTACAACAAGAGGTTGTTGACAACACTTACCAACCGGGTGAGTATCGGCTATTTACTATTTATGAAAGAAAACCACGCCAAATTGCTGCTGCTCCTTTCCGTGACCGTGTCTTACATCATGCCCTGTTAAATATAGTTGAACCATTACTCGACAGACAATTTATTGATGATTCATATGCGTGTCGCAAAAATAAAGGTGTACATAAAGCTGTAGCACGCTATCAACAATGGGCAAAACGTTACCGTTATGCACTAAAAATGGATATTGCCCAATATTTTCCTTCGATTAATCGTCCAGTTTTAAAAGATAAAATTCAACGTTATATTAAAGATAAACAAGTACTTAATTTATTTAATCTCATTATTGACAATGCACCAACAACACAAGGTATTCCTATTGGAAATTTAACCAGTCAGTTTTTAGCGAATTTATATTTAGATGATTTTGATCATTATTTGAAAGAGAAACTACAGATGCCTGCTTATTTACGTTATGTTGATGATTTTGTTGTATTAGGTGATGATAAAAATATTTTACAAACGATTAAATTAGCAGTTAAAGATAAACTTGCTCAAGATTTATTATTGCTTCACCCACGTAAAGCACATATTACTCCTACAAGCGATGGTTTAGATTTATTAGGTTACCAAGTATTTCCTCATTTTCGTCGTTTACGTAGTGACAATATACACCGTTTTAACCGCAAGTTACATCAATTTGCTAAACAATATGCAGAGGGACAAAAATCATGGGTAGATTTTAATCCCAGCATCCAGAGTTGGATTGGTCATGCAAGTCACGCTGATACAATGGAATTGCGTAAAAAAATATTTTCTGATATTGTGTTCTTGCGATCTTAATCGTAGGAAATTCACCATCAGAGTTGCGTGTGTTGCGCGGCGGTTCGTGGAACAACAATCCTAATAGGATGCGTTCAGCTAACCGTAATAGGAACAACCTCAATAACCGTAACAACAACAAGGGGTTTCGATTGATTATTCCCTCTCCCTAGTCCAGCCATTTTTTCCAGAATTATATAGTTTACGGACTCTATTTAAGTGTGATAATGGCTGTCCATGAGTGAATTTCCTTGCCTCGTAGGGACAGGAAGGCAAAATAGCGTGTCAGCGGATGATAGATTTCAGGATAAGTAAGTAATGACTGAACATCCTGAAATTATTAAAATTAAGCTATAAGATTTATAACACCATTTATCATATCAATGAGATAATAATATGAATCTATTTAAACTCTATGTTCTCCCTATACTAATGATTTGTACGCTATCTTCTCTCCATGCAGAAGAACCCACTGCTTTATCTGAACAGGACATATACACAGAAGGTTTACGTACAGTTGTTCAAGAAACCTTAGAAAAAATTCACGACAAAGCGAATAGTACTAACTCTCCAGATAGACGTAATATTACAGGTTTTGTTCTTAGCACTGAAGTCAGTACTTTTCGCGACATTCCCGCTAATATAGACCAAGATATTCAACATCTTCGTGAAAGTATTCGTGCTTTAATTTTTAAAGTTGCTACCGACATTGAATTAACTGGCAGTAGCGGAAAAGCTTCTATCTCTGAAGGCGGCGTGATTAGTTATGAAGATTTACCAGCAGATGCGGTCAAAGAAATTGAACGCCTAATGGATGCTAAAGCCAAAAATAACGTATCTGTGCGCAGTGTGCATTTGGCTATTAAAATGTTAACTAATTTAAACAAGCAGTTAATGACAGAAGCAGAAAAAGCAATTAATGTTCAGCAAAAGCGCAAGTTATATATTATGCAATCTGCATTTGTTTATGAAATGTCTGATATTGTTGCTGAATTTCTTAATAATGTCAGTTTAGAAGGTAAGGAAGAACTTGAGAAAATCTCAAACGAGCATCAACAGCGGATAAACGAGCGTGTGCAAGAAATTGATACTTTGATTGGTAAGGTCAAACAAGCACAATCTCAAGGTGCTATTTCCGCCGAATCCGCAGGTAGACAGGAAAATTCCTATAATTTAATGAAAGGAGCGAATCAACAAACTTTACAAGCTTGGCAAGAATTTACCCAAAAAATATCCCAACAAGATAATGCATTGCAAAACATTAAATCTAAACATGTTGCAATTGAATTAATCCGCGATAACGCTAAAATGCAACTGGATACGTTGCGTGATATTGCAGTGGTCGGTGAATTTCATTCTTTGATAGGCAATATTGACGAATTGATGGCAACAATTGAAGGATTGGAGTTACTGGAATTAGAGCCAGAAACCGTACGTACTTTGCTATTTGGTAATCCTGCCTATGAAGGCAACGACTTAAAAAATCCTTAACTGTAAACAACAGATTGTGCAGAATGTGCTTTTCAAAAGAATGTCTAGCGCATCCTGTATAAATCAGTTTCTTGCATTATTACATACACGTCGCCATTTTCCTTTCTTCTTGTTGCTGCAATGTCCATAAGTGCGTATAAATACCGTTAATATTCAGTAACTCAGCGTGTGTGCCACGTTCAATAATTTTGCCTTGTTCCATGACTAAAATTTGATCAGCATCGATAATTGTTGACAAGCGGTGTGCAATTACTAAAGTCGTATGATTCATGGCGACTTTTGCCAATGCGGTTTGAATTAGTTGTTCCGATTTGGAATCTAAAGAAGATGTAGCTTCGTCAAAAATAAGAATCTTAGGTTGTTTTAAAACGGCGCGCGCAATGGCAACACGTTGTTTTTCACCGCCCGATAATTTTAATCCGCGTTCACCTACTGTTGTGTCATAGCCTTTGGGCAAAGATTCGATAAAGTCATGAATATTAGCTAATTGTGCCGCCGCGATGACATCGGTTCGCGTGGCTGTTGGATTAGCGTAAGCAAGATTGTAATAGATAGAATCATTAAATAAAACCGTATCTTGCGGCACAATACCAATCGCTGCTCGCAAACTGGCTTGACTGACGTTACGAATATCTTGTTGATCGATTTGAATACTACCACCGGTAATATCATAAAAGCGAAATAGCAAGCGCGCTAACGTTGATTTTCCTGCACCACTTGGTCCGACAATCGCCACTTTGTGCCCGGCGGGAATGGTGAAATCTATGTTAAATAAAATCGAACGCTCTGGTTGATAATGAAAATTTACTTGTTCAAATCGCACATGACCTTGAGTTACGATTAATGGTTTTGCTGTTGCTGTATCTTGAATTTCTGGCTTATTTTCCAATAATTTAAACATCAAATCCATGTCAGCTAATGCGTATTTGATTGCTCTATAGACGACACCTAAAAAATTAAGCGGGATAAATAATTGTAGTAGAAAAGTATTAACTAACACTAAGTCACCTAAACTCATGGAACCATTCACTACACCTTGGCTGGCAAGTACCATTATAATTGTAACGCCAATGGCAATAATCGAGGATTGACCAAAATTTAATGCGGACATCGAAGTTTGGCTTTTGATAGCACAGTCTTCCCATTGACTTAAAGTGTGATTGTAGCGTTTTGCTTCAAACTGTTCGTTGCCAAAATATTTGACTGTTTCATAATTTACTAAACTATCAATAGCTTGACTGTTTGCTTGAGATTCAAACGCATTCATTTGATGACGATATTCCATTCGCCATTCTGTGACTGCAAAGGTAAAAGTCACGTAAATAACAACGGTGGCAATAGTAACAAGCACAAATTGTACGTTATATTGTAAATAGAGAAATAAAACGATAAGCGAAAATTCGGCAAACGTTGGAATAATATTAAAAATCATGTAGTTGAGAATTGAACTGACACTACGGGTGCCACGTTCTAAATCTCGAGTAATTGCCCCGGTTTGTCTTTCTAAATGGAAGCGAAGAGAAAGCGCGTGTAAATGTGTCATTACTTGATTGGATAATTTCCGCATGGCTCGATAACGCACTTTAGCAAAAATAATATCACGTAATTCATTGAATAACGCTGTGGCTAGGCGTAAAACACCATAACCTGCCAATAGTGCAATAGGTAATATGGGAAGAATATCTTGATTTCTTTCTAATTCATCGACGATATGTTTTAATACAATTGGCACACTGACACTGGTTAATTTTGATAAAACCAAGGTTAACAAGGCTAATAGTACGCGTCCACGATAATCCCAAATATAGGGCAACATGTCGCGTAAATTTTTTCTATCACTACGATTTTTATGAGGAGGGTGAGTGGGGCGTTGACTTAAAGGGATTGGCATATTTTATATGGTTAAATTGCTAAAATTGGAGGATATTTTGCAAATTTCAAGTGAGATTCGCATTTTCTAAACTTTCTTGTATTAAACATGTTAATTGTGCAGCATCAGCTATTTTTGATACACAAGGTTGTTCGATAGAAAAAATGGATACTTCTTTTTGTTTGCCTTTGATTGAGTGGACGCCTAAATCCACGAAATGCCAAGTTTTTTGGGTACGCATTTTAACTGCTTTTGTTAAAACCAAGGCATAGGGTAAGTGACGTGTTAATCCTTCTAAACGTGCGGCAACATTGACTTCATCGCCTAATAAAGTGTAGTCCATTTTAATATGCGATCCGACATTGCCTTCAATGACTTCACCACAAGATAAACCAATTCCAGTATATAACACATCAAAAGGTGAAATGCGTTGAGCGCGTAATTGTTGTAATTCTTGTAAAATTGCTAAACAGGCTTCAATAGCGGAATCTGCAGCTGTTGCTGGAAAGGAAGCCATGACGCTGTCACCAATAAATTTCAATACTTCTCCACCAAAAGCGGAAATATGAATTGAACAAATGTCAAGATATTGATTAACTAATGAAACAACTTGATTAATTGGTAATTTCTCAGAAAAAATAGAAAAAGAGCGAATATCACTAAAAAAAACAATTTTTTCTATCATATGTGGTGCAACCAGCAGAGGATTTTGTCCTTGCACAAGAATATTAATCACTGTTGGTTGGGTATATTTTTCTAAAATGCGATGTGATTGAGTCACTGTTTGTAATAAACTTTTAATCGGTTGAATGATAATATCGGTTAATTCGTCTAAATTAATCGTTTTCATCGACCAGTTAGGGTATAAACGCTCTGTGACTCCGTATTCTGTTTTTAAACAAAGTATATCTGTATGCCTTGGATCAATTAAAATTTTTCGATAAAGTGATTCGACATTATCTATTTCACCTTCAATTACTTGAAAGAATAAATCACCTACATATAGTAAAACACCGGTAATATTACTGGTTTTATTATTTTTACTAGAAATCTCGGCAATTTTTTGAATTTCTTCAATTGCTGTATTAGGAGATAATTTACTAATATAAACTATTCTTTTCATTATGTTTAATGATTTAACAATTATCTATTCTGCTGGTACACGCCGAATTTTTGCCCCCAATTGGGTTAATTTTTCTTCAATACGTTCATAGCCTCTATCAATGTGGTAAATACGATCAACTAAGGTATCGCCTTTTGCTACTAAAGCCGCAAGTACTAAACTGGCTGAAGCGCGTAAATCTGTTGCCATCACTGGGGCTGCTTGCAATTGTTTAACGCCATTAACAATAGCAATATTTCCTTCTAATCGAATTTTCGCACCCATTCGTTGTAATTCTAGGGCGTGCATAAAGCGATTTTCAAATACTGTTTCTGTAATTGTTGAAACGCCTTCAGCAATGGCATTCATGGCAGTAAATTGTGCTTGCATATCAGTAGGAAAGGCTGGATAAGGTGCTGTATGGATGTCAACGGCGCGTAATTGACGACCTTGCATATCTAATTCTATCCAATCATCACCGCAAGTAATTTTAGCGCCACTTTCGCGTAATTTAGATAATACTGCATCTAATAAGTTAGCAGCGGTGTCTTTCAACTTAACTTTTCCACCCGTCATTGCTGCACCCACTAAATAAGTGCCCGTTTCAATTCGATCGGGTAATACGGTGTGATGACTGCCGTGTATTTCTGTGACACCTTCAATTTCAATAGTATCAGTGCCAGCCCCTTTAATTTTTGCCCCCATATTGATGAGAAATTTAGCTAAATCAATCACTTCTGGCTCACGTGCCGCATTTTCTAGTACTGTAATGCCTTCTGCTAAAGTTGCAGCCATCATTAAATTTTCAGTACCAGTGACCGTAACCAAATCCATACAAATCGTTGTACCTTGTAATTGATTGGCTTGGGCTAAAATGCAACCATTTTCTACTTGAATTTCTGCACCCATGGCGGCAAGACCTTGAATATGCAAATTAACTGGGCGTGAACCAATCGCACAACCACCGGGTAAAGAAACATTGGCTTGACCAAAACGTGCCAGTAAAGGACCTAAGACTAAAATAGAAGCGCGCATGGTTTTAACTAATTCATAATGCGCTGCAAAAGAGTGCACCCGACGGCTGTCAATTTCAATATTCATTTTTTCATCGATAACTAAATCCACACCCATACGTGCTAACAGGTTCATCATGGTTGTAATATCTTGTAAGTGTGGCACATTACTGATACGACAAGGAGTTGATGCAAGCAAAGTTGCTGCAAGTATGGGTAATGCGGCATTTTTAGCACCTGAAATACGAATTTCGCCGTTCAGTGAAGTGCCACCAGTAATGAGTAATTTGTCCATGATTAGCCTAAGTAATTTAAATTAAGAAAGTTGACAAGAAACAACTTTGAATTCAACACGACGATCAATTGCATCACGCGCATCATCTGTACCTGTACCAACAATATTGCCGGTATAACCTTTACCTACTGCTTGTATTTTTGGAGTTAAATCAGGATATTCTGTTAGTATGAGCGATTGAATTTTTTCTGCGCGTTTTAGTGATAGAAGGTTATTATAATGTTCTGTACCAGTATGACTGCTATGTCCTTCAATTTGAACGCAATATTGCTTTCGGCTAAAAAATTGCCCAATTTGACGTAACCATACAATATATTGTTGACGTAATTGTTTATTTTCAATAAAATCAACAGAATCCACTTGAAATAAAAATTTAACTTGCAATGTATTGGCTTGTGCCACACTGGCTTCTAATAGCTGCCTAAAAGCCGTTTCAGCTGCTACATCATCCTTCAATTTTAAATAAGTTTCGTACAAACCTGCGTAAGTTCTCACGGTATTACCGTCTTTTCGTTGTGATGCTACGCTAAATAGTGATAAAGCTGTTTTATAATCACCGTGATCATAATTAGATTCGGCTTCTACTAACAATGCCTGCGTTTCTAAAAAACCATAATATTGATGTTCGCTGCTTTCTAGTTTAGATTGAGTTAAATCAATTAAATTATCCACATAGCTATCTTTTGAATACACCGGACTGTCTTCATAAGAAGCGACGGGTTTATAGTCCAAGTTGGTTTCTGCGATCCAAACACGCAATGTATCAATTAATAAACCCGTCTTTAGATCAACTACAGAGGAATCAACACGATAATACTTAGTCGCCACACCACCGCGTTGATAATCATCAAGTTTAATAGTACCATTAATAATATAAGTAGCTTGTGGTAAATTTTGCGAAGTCATACGGTTTATCGTAAATTGCGTAAATTTTTGTTTTACTTCATCTATTACAATGGTTTCAATTTGGCGGCTGACTTGCACGACTTGACCACTGTCAGCATCAATAATTGGGTCTAAAATAATTAAATGTTGCCCGGATTGCTTTTCTTTTCGTTGTTTTTCAATCACGGTATCCAATAATTCATTAGTTAACAAGCGAATTGCAGTGTCTAATTCTAAAGGATATTGCGTGATAAATTGCGGCTGTGTAGCACAAGCATTAAATAATAACATCACAATAATAAGTGGTAATTGTTTATAACAAAAGCTATTTTTAATCTTCATCAGGTAGCTGATCCTTTTTACTTACCAAAACCTACCATGAGCAAGTTTTAGCAACTGCGACAGA
>DYNN01000011.1 GCA_020721045.1 Thiomargarita sp.
TTCATTGTTACATACATTTAAATATATGTAAAGCAATCTAGTTAAGCTCTTTTTTCCTGTAACACATAGGCTAATCTCATTAGTAAACTAACCTGAAATGGTTTATCAACTATTTGATTTTGATAATATTGAATTGCCTCATCTAATTTGTTTTGTTCATACAGTATATTTATTAGTTGCCGATACAAAGACTCAGTCGTAGGAAATTTTTCTATCCCTAAATTACAGTATTCTATTGCTTTATCCCAATTTTGTTGTTTAAGTTCTAGTTCAATTAATCGATGATAAGGAATTAAAGCTAATTCTGGATATTGTTGAATTAATGACTGTAAAGCTGTTGTAGCCTGTTCAAATTCTTTAGATGTTGTATATATCTCTATCTTTCTAGTTAACCAATTGGGGATTAACTCTCTTTCGTGGGGAAAACGTTGAATACACTCATTCCAACGAACTAAGGCTAATTCCCAATTTTCTTGTTGTTGTGCCACGTAAGCTAGCCCCGCATATCCTAAAGGGAGTTGGGGTACTTGCTCTTTCATTTGCTTGAAAAATTGTTCTGCTTCTACATACCTCTTAGTTTTGATTAACACATTTCCTTTAGCAACCAACCATTGAATATCAACAAGCTTTGTTCGGCTTATAATTTCATTCCAATAGGTTAAAGCAAGTTCCCACAATTGATATTTCTGCGCTAATTCTGCGATATATTCACAACCAAATCCTTCATGGGCAAGAACTTTAATTAGGAGATTTTGATTCTGTAGTGTTACTGGATTTGAGGAAGAAGATAAGTTGTTTAATAACTCAGAGGCATTAAGGGTATTGGGATAAACTGCTAAAATTCTCTCACATCCTGCTTTGCAACTTTCAAGATCATTGGCTTGTAACATCTGAGCAGCCAATTTAGTTAATTCTTGTTCTCGTCGTAAAACTGCAATCTCAATTTCTGCCAAAATACATAACTGATTATCTTGCAAAACAATTGCTAATTGCAATGGATTATTAAAATCTAATATTTCGTTAGTCGCCACTGATATTTGGTATTCTAGCTCACCTTTGCTATTACTAAAACGACCTTTAGGATTGCTACCTTTCTTAAGATTCAATACTTTTATTTGCTTTAGTGGAACATTTTTCATTTTTCCACGTAAAACTAAGCTTTCTTCTACAACTTGCCCTACTATTGGTGCATTTAGAATATGGGAATAACTGGTTTGTAGACTATGGAGTTTTATCCCATAAATTCTATACATATTAGTAATCATTTTATTCACAATAAGAGACCTTTACAAACCTATGATTTTTTAATAGTCAAATTTTACGCGATATCAAGTGAGTGTGCAAAGGTCTCATATATAATATTAACATATCAATGGTTATCAATATTTTTATAGACTATATTATGGTTAACTAAAGTCAACTATTTTGGTAACAGGAAATTACTTACATGTAAACGCAAAAATTAATTATAATTAAACTATTTCATATCTTCATCTTGAATCTGCTATCATTCTATTTGTTTATCAGTAGAAAAACAGCGTTTTACATGAATTATTGTTACCGTATAGCCATTTAATTAATCATTTTCCATGCGCTTAAGTAAAATTAAACTTGTTGGCTTTAAATCATTTGTCGATGCAACTACCTTATCTTTTCCAAGCAATCTCGTTGGTGTTGTAGGTCCTAATGGCTGCGGAAAATCTAATGTAATTGATGCGGTACGTTGGGTCATGGGCGAAAGTTCGGCAAAACATCTACGCGGTTCTGCAATGTTAGATGTGATTTTTAACGGTTCTACCACACGTAAACCCGCTGAATTAGCCGCGATAGAACTACATTTTTCCGAAGTAAATGTTACTCAATATCCACCAGATTCTGAAATTGCAATTAAACGCCAATTAACCCGTGATGGACAATCTACCTATTTTATCAATAATATACGTTGTCGACGTAAAGATATTACTGACTTATTTTTAGGTACCGGTCTGGGTCCACGTAGCTATGCTATTATCGAACAAGGCATGATTTCTCGCTTGATCGAAGCCAAACCAGAAGAATTACGTATTTTTTTAGAAGAAGCAGCGGGTATCTCCAAGTATAAAGAACGTCGTAAAGAAACCGAACAACGAATGCAACAAACGCGGGAAAATTTAGGACGTTTAGACGAAGTACGGCATGAATTGGACAATCAAATTGAAAAATTGCAAAAACAAGCCAAACAAGCGGAAAAATTCCAAGAACTCAAGAAAACAGAACATTTACTCAGAGCACAATTACATGCCATTCGTTGGTATGAACTCGACATGAGTATACAAGAATTACAACAACCACTTGATGAACAAGCGGCTGTTTTAGAAAAATATTTATTATCATTACAAAATTTAGAAGAAACGCATAAACAACAACGTCATGCACGAATGCAAGCGCAAACGGCTTTAGATGATAAACAAGGTCAATTTTATACTGTTGATGGTGAAATTAATCGCTTAGAACAAACTATTGAACATATACAAGAAAAAATAGAACAATTACAATTAGATAATGAACAATTAACCAGTACATGGCAAGAAACAAAACAACAGCTAGAACAAGACGAATCTCAATTAGAGCAGATTGAACAGGAATTACAAATAACTGAAAATGAAAGGAATAATCTACAAGCCGAAAACGAGCAAGCGATTGATAGCTTACAAAATGCAGAATATCAATTGGAAGCTTGGCGTACCACTTGGGACGAGTTTAACGAACGTGCGACTACGCCCATGCAACAAGCACAAATTGCCAAAACTCAATCGCAACATTTAGAAACTCGTTTAGCGCAAAATCAACAGCGTTTGTTTCGTTTACAAGAAGAAAGACGCAGTTTGAATCCACAGTCTGCTGAGCAGGTAGTACAACGAATAGCGACAGAACTTAATATTGTACAAGTAGAATTAACCGATGCTGAAGCCTTATTAACCACACATCATAGCGAAGTATTGCGTTTGCGTGATGATGTGCAAGCTAAATCTGCCCGTTTGCATGAACAACAGTCGCATACCCATCAGCTAAGTGGGCGTTTAGCAGCGTTGGAAGCGTTACAAGAAGCGGCTTTGGGTAAAAATAGCACTGATTTAAATGCTTGGTTACATGCGCACCGTTTGCAACATAACCAACATTTAGCTCAATTATTAACTGTTGAAAAAAAATGGCAAGCAGCAGTAGAAATGGTGTTGGACACGATGTTGCAAGCTTTATGTGTGGATGATTTAACGGTTTTTCAGACGGGTTTACAACGTCCGCCTCAAGGCGAATTGATACTTTTTGAAACAATTCATGTTAAATCAAATAGATCAGAGATTTCTGCTAAAAATGCAACGTTACAAGAAAAAATCACTGTTCCTTATCAATTAGAAAGTTTATTTGCGGGTATTTATGTCGCTGACACTTTGGAGCAAGCTTATGAGTTACGCACTCAATTAGTTGCACATGAATCCGTGATCACACCACAGTGTATTTGGTTGGGTGTGCATTGGTTACGTAGTCAACAAGGTGATAATGAAAAAACCGGTATTATTGAACGTGAACAAGAAATTAATAAAATTGCTAAGCAATTAGGCGGTTATGATGAAGAAATTATCAAATTAACCAATGAATTGGAGAAACAACGTTTAGCTTTGCGAGAACATGAATTACAACGCGAACGCATCCAGCAACAAGTCGATTTGTTACGTCAACAATCTGCTGAATTACAAACACAACATAGTAATAGAATCTTACACTTAGAACATCTAACTGCACAAATACGGCGTGTTGATGAAGAATGTGGCGAATTAACTCAACAAATCAGTGAAGATGAGCAATCTTTAGAGGAAACTCGGCATAATTTACATGTGGCTTTGGCAGAAATGGGGCAATTAGCTGATGAACGTGAGGAATTAACCAAACAACGAGAATTATATCAAGAAACTGTTGAACAAGCCCGTGAAATTGCTCAAGAATCACAAACTTTTTTTCATCAAGTTGTGGTCAAATTAGAATCATTGCATACTGATATGAAACGATTGCAACAAGGGGTTTTACGGTTAAACAGTCGTTTGGAACAATTAAGTGAAAAACGTTATGAAATTCAACAAAATTTAGATAAACAAACAGAACCTTTAGAAAATTTACAGCAAGAATTAATTTATTATACAGAACAGCGCATTGAAACTGAAGAAGCCTTACGACAAATTAAACAAACATTAGCACATTTAGAAGCAAATTTATCACAGTATGATGAGGAGCGACATGAATTAGAGGAGCAAAGTCAGATATTGCGTGTAAAATTGGAACAAGCGCGCATAACAATTCGTGAAAAAGAAGTGCGTAAACAAACTGTTGAAGAGCAATTAGATGCATTAGATTTAAGTCCGGTTGCCTTATTAGCAGAATTGCCAGAACATGCAGATGAAACCAGTTGGCTTGCACAAATTGAGGCGGCTGAACGTAAAATTGAGCGTATTGGTTCGGTTAATCTTGCGGCTTTACAAGAGTTTACTGAACAAACTGAACGTAAACGTTATTTGGATGAACAAGCCGAAGATTTAAATAAATCATTGACTTTGCTAGAAAATGCAATTAAAACCATTGATCGAGAAACACGCTTACGTTTTAATGATACATTGAATACGGTAAATAATAACTTACAAGAAACCTTTCCACGTTTATTTGGTGGGGGGCAAGCGAGTTTGGAGTTAGTAGGGGAAGACGTATTAGAAGCGGGTGTTGCTATTATTGCGCGTCCACCGGGTAAACGTAACAGTACGATTCATTTGTTATCTGGTGGTGAAAAGGCGTTGACAGCAATCGCGCTGGTTTTTTCAATTTTTCAACTCAATCCTGCGCCCTTTTGTTTATTGGACGAGGTGGATGCGCCATTGGATGACAGTAATGTAGGGCGTTTTTCTAGTTTGGTCCAAACTATGGCGGATCGCGTACAGTTTATTTTTATTTCTCACAATAAGTTAGCAATGGAAATGGCGAATCAACTCATCGGTATCACGATGCAAGAAGCCGGTGTATCACGCCCTGTTTCTGTGGATATAGATACGGCAGTGAGCATGATTGTGATGTAATTTTAGCAAATACTGTTCAGCTTATCGGTCAGATTTTCAAATGTTTCTATCATTCGATTAACTAAGTGGTCAAGAATGTACTAATGAATTAATTTAGATAGCACACCGTTGATTGCGTAGTCAATGAAGAAAACTTTCGTAATTTTTAGGTAAAGCAGCGTTTTATTTTTAAAAATAATTGATTACAATGGTGAAAATCGTCATCAAACAAAACGCATGAATTCACCAAAAAATATCTTTTCCTATCGTCCTTATTGGGCACATCGCTTTGGTATCGCACCCGTCTTACCGATGTCTCGTAAAGAAATGACCGAATTAGGTTGGGACAGTTGCGACGTTATCCTAGTTACCGGTGATGCCTACATCGATCACCCCAGCTTTGGCATGGCACTTATCGGTCGTCTACTAGAATCACAAGGATTTCGCGTAGGCATTATCGCACAACCCAATTGGCACGATGTCACTACTTTTCAAATCCTAGGCAAACCCAACCTATTTTGGGGCGTAACAGCTGGTAACATGGACTCCATGGTCAATCGTTACACCGCTGATCGCAAAATTCGCAGCAACGACGCCTATACCCCTAACGGCGAACCTAATAAACGCCCAGATCGTGCAACAATGGTTTACGCACAACGCTGTCGTCAAGCCTACAAAGACGTGCCAATTGTCTTAGGCGGCATTGAAGCCAGTTTACGACGCATCGCTCACTACGACTATTGGTCAGACACCGTACGCCGCTCCATTTTATTAGATGCCAAAGCCGATATTTTACTATATGGTAATGCTGAACGGGCTTTAGTTGAATTAGCACATCGATTGGCATCTGGTGAAAATATTAAAAATATCAATGAATTACGTGGAACCGTTGTTATCAAAAATCACATATCCACAACTGAAATTGATGCAACTCACATTGATCGCGCTCAAACGATTATTCATTTACCCACTTATGATCAAGTCAAAGTAGACCCCGTGTTATATGCACAAGCTTCACGAATATTACATTTAGAATCAAATGCTTTTAACGCACGCACTCTCATTCAACAACACGATAATCGTTATATTTGGGTCAATCCACCGCCTTTTCCATTGACAACGGCTGAAATTGATAAAATTTACGAACTTCCCTACACTCGAAAACCGCACCCTGCTTATCAAAACCAAAATATTCCCGCTTATGAAATGATACGTTTTTCGATTACAATTATGCGTGGCTGTTTTGGTGGTTGCACTTTTTGTTCAATTACCGAACATGAAGGACGTATTATTCAAAATCGTTCAGAAGATTCCATTATTCGGGAAATCGAAACTATACGCGACACGTTACCGACATTTACCGGCATTATTTCCGATTTAGGCGGTCCCACTGCAAACATGTATCATTTACATTGCAATGATCCCAAAATTGAAGCCATGTGTCGGCGTTTATCTTGTGTTTATCCGCGTATTTGCAAAAATTTACTCACAGATCACACACCGTTAATTCAACTTTATCGGCGTGCGCGTGCAGTGACTGGAGTGAAAAAAGTCTTAGTTGCATCTGGATTACGCTATGATTTAGCTATTCAATCGCCTGAATATATTAAAGAATTAGCAGAACATCATGTCGGTGGATATTTAAAAATTGCCCCCGAACATACACAAGAAACCGTCTTAAGTAAAATGATGAAGCCCACGATTGAAGATTATTATCAATTTAAGGCATTATTTGACAAATTTTCCCAACAAGCCGGTAAAAAACAATATTTGATTCCTTACTTCATTGCTGCCCATCCGGGTACCACTGATGAAGATATGCTAACATTGGCTTTATGGTTGAAACAAAACGATTTTCGGTTAGACCAAGTACAAGCTTTTTTACCCTCCCCGATGGCATTGGCAACTACCATGTATCATAGCGGTAAAAATCCTTTAAAACCAATTAACAGTAACAGCGAAACCGTTAAAATACCCAAAGGATTAAAGCAACGTCGCTTACACAAAGCTTTTTTACGTTATCATGCACCAGAAAATTGGCGTTTATTGCGTGAAGCCTTACGCCATATGGGACGCGCAGATTTGATCGGTAATGGCAAAAAACACTTAATTCCTAATTTTCAGCCCGCATTGGAGAATATAGAAGAAATTCCGCAATATCGACAAAAAAAGGAAAATAACCCAATGATTATACCGAAAAAAATTAATGCGCCGAAAAAAAACCGTGCCCAATGGACTAGTGGCAGTCCGACAGGTCGTGGTAAACGACGATAATTTTTATTTCTTACTTAATTTTCTCAATATTATCATGCAATTATCAAATAAAAATTCCACAATACCCGCTTGGCATAATCTACTTGCTTATCCTGATTTTGCTATTGATGCACTACATCGCACTTCTCTTTTTTGGCAAATTGAGGCAACTCATCCTTTTTATGTGGCAAAACAATTAGATAATCATCAAGGTATCAGTTTGAGCAATGCTTATCATCAACCCGTGATTTTGCAAAATGGCACTTTAGGTAATAGATTGTTTTTAAAAGAAAATAAAACTTATACCTTTTATATTACTTATCAATCACCAATTAAATTGATCGTAGGTCTTTACACCGTAGATGAGCATAACCCATTAATATTCTGGCGTTTAAATCCAAATGATACACTGACAACGTGGCAACAAACTTTTACACTATCTCAAACAATTGAAAGAAAGTCTTTGCAAATCAAAATATTAGTTGGTGATACCCAATTAGAAGAAGTTGTTATTCAATCAATTGCGATTATCGATAACGAACCCATTGATTTACCAAAAATTATGGTTGGTATTGTGACTTATAATCGTCGCAATTATATCACTACTTTATTAAAACAAATTTCTCAACTCGTTTATCCAAATGAAAAAATTCAAGTTGTCGTGGTTGATAATGCTTCTACGGATGGCAGTGCTGAATTATTAGCTGCCGAATATCCATCGGTCATCGTTTTGAGAAATCATGAAAATTTGGGCGGTTCTGGCGGATTTAACACTTTTTTTAATTATATACAACAATTAGAAAATCCAACTACCTTGGCTTGGTTAATCGATGATGATGCACAAATTGATGGCTACACTTTGTTAAATCTGGTGCGAGCGATTCAAACAGATGATGAAATTGCAATAGCAGGCTCTGTGATGATGGATTTAGAAAATCCTACTTTTGCCTATGAAGCGGGTGGACATTTATACGCTGATCAATTCGGTTGGCAGGCAAATTTATTAAAAGCAGAACTCCATCAATTAAATCATATTAAAGACCGTTTATGGAAAGTTGGTTATGCGGGTGCTTATTCTTTACTTTTTAAGACAGAAATTTTAGCAAAAGCAGGTATTTGGCATAATTATTTTTT
This sequence comes from Thiomargarita sp., assembly GCA_020721045.1. Classification (GTDB taxonomy): domain Bacteria; phylum Pseudomonadota; class Gammaproteobacteria; order Beggiatoales; family Beggiatoaceae; genus DYNN01. The sequence continues at coordinate 8,463 of DYNN01000011.1, forward strand.
ACATGTTGATGATTCTGAATGGTGTTATCGGGTACAAAGAACAACGGGCAAGAAAGTAGTGATTACTTTAGATTCGCTGATTTGGCACGTGTTGCAAGGTTCAAGAAAACCCTTTACAACATTACGTTACTATGAAACTCGCAATTTTCTCAATTATTTTGCATGGTATGCGGATAAAAAAGTGGTGGCAAAAGTTCTGTTGCAATGCGTGCGTTTTGCCATTCGTCAATTGGTGATCAAGAGACGAGATTTGTGTCAATTTCATTTAGCAGGTATTCACGATTTTTTTGATGCACATTACGGTAAACAAAATTTGACTAGACAATGTAAAATTGTTGCTGATGTTAAAGGAATTATTGATGATTATATGCAAATAAAGCAACGAAATCCAAAAATTATTTTTTTAGTCACTGAAATTAACGATTATGTAAATGATGGTGTTGATTACGAAACTTTGATTATTCAAGCTATTCGCCAATATTCTCCAGTCAGTAAAATAATTATTACCGGATTTAATATAACCAATGTTATGGTACAACAGGCTGATATAGCAAACAATTTATCTTATCATCGTAATAAATATATACGTATTTTGCAACAATTGTGGAAAATCGCGTTTCATCGGCAAGGTATTGTGATTTTACCATTTTGGAATGAAAGTATTGTGGCAAATAATTTGGCAACACTCACAGCAGTTTATGAAAACGGAAGTTATTCGTTATATTGGACGCAACGCTTTAATTTATTAACGTCCTTAACAAAAATGAGTGTACAAATTATAAAATGGCTAGCAAAAACCCTATTTAATAAGTATAATCCCTCTGCTGCAAAGGCAAATAATATTTAAACCAACCAGGAGATGACGTATGATTTTGCTACGAAGTAACTTGTTTAGGCGTATTTTATTAATTTCATTACTGTTAAGTTTGTCGCCACCCTTATGGGCAACGGCTAAAAATGGGTATTATCATAAAGAAACCACAGCTAATTTTACCCATTATGATGTGATGGCATGTTTTGGTACCCCAATGATTGATGGTGTTTTAAGTGCAGGTGAATGGGAGGTAAATTTAGCGGGTAAGCGGTATAAATATGACCGTGATGATAATCGAATTCATTATTTATTTCAGTATGATAACGATAATTTTTATGTTTTAGTGGACGTAGATGATGACAAATTGTGGGATGATGAAGCACTGACTACCGGTCAATATGGCTTGGAAAATTGGGTGACTTGGCAAGATGATGGCGTGGAAATTTATCTTGATCCCAATAATTCTCGTGATACAGTATTAAAAAGTAGTGATAGAGTGATTGCGTTTTCTATTCAAAGTCGCCACTATCGTTTTGATGTGGGAAATAATTCTGGATCAACAAGTTATTTTGGTGACATTGGTCTGATTAAAAAAGCAGTTGGTATCAGAGGTACAGTCAATAATAATAGTGATATTGATGAAGGTTATACCGTTGAAGTCGCGATTCCTTGGGCGCAGTTGGGTATAACACCGGTGCCTTTATCTTTTATTTCTGCCAATGTTTTGGTGTTGGAAGATGATGATGGTGGTGCATTAAATAATCATTATAATGCTGAGGCGATTAATCAACCTTTTGAAATTGATAGATATTTTAATTGGTTTGATGATGGTATAAAAGGACCCACGAATTACGCACGAGTTTACTTATTGCCTGCACAAGATATCGTGTCGCCTTCGCCGATTGTCAATTTTTCTGCTACTCAAATCCAACCAATGTCTGCTATTTTGTCTTTTTTAGCAACTGGTGATGATGGTAATTTGGGACAAGCTAAGCGTTATGTGATTCGTTATACCGCCGATGGCATCACGACTGAGTACAGCAATCAATTTGTGCCTAAAGTTGCAGGACAATTGGAACAAGTGCGTTTGTTAGGATTGCAGCCCAATAAATCTTATACTATTGAATTGTCAGCAGAAGATTATGCAGGTAATCGAAGCGCACCGGTTTTTGCCGCATTTAACACAACTGTTGCACCTGATAATTACGGTAAAGGCAGAATTTATCCCTCGCCGATGGGACGTTATTTTGTGCATGAAGAGGGTACGGCTTTTATTCCAATCACACAAGCAACCGGCATCAGTTGGGTTGGTATTCGTGATTTATATACACGTTTATTGTGGGATGATACTTTGGATAAGTTGGTTGATTGGTCAACTGCTGATATTCCTGAGGAGCAAAAAGCGGAAAATTATCTCAAGAAATTGTCAGATAAGGGGATTAATTTAGTTAGAATTTTTATTGAAGATATGGCTTTTGCTGATGCGGAAGTGCATGATCATGTACCTTTTCCTGATGGTATTGCTTGGTTAGAATATCCCTATGGTCAATATGTGCCTGAAACACTTAAATTTTTAGATGATTTTATGACGTTGTGCGAGAAATATAATATTTACGTTACGATTACACCTTGGGACAATTATTTCTATCGTTCTATTTTATTTCACGCTCATCCCTATAGTACAAATAATGGAGGACCGATTGCCGATCGTGATGAATTTGTTACTAATATGACGGCGCGTGCGGGACAAAAACAACGTTTAACTACACTGTCTTGGATTGTGCAAAAGCATTCTAATTTTTTTGGTTGGGAAATGATGAATGAGTGGGATAATAATACGTTTGCCACACGCAACGATGAGACTAAGGCATGGCAACCGATTCGGATTGAATGGATAAAAGATTTAACTGCACATTTGCGCGCAATTGATCCTGAACATATGATCTTTATTTCATCTGTGATTGAACAACCACAAACCATCGTCAAAGATTTTGTTTTGCAAAGTGATTTGTTTGATTTTATTGCAGTACATAATTATACCGCAGGTGTGGCTGATCCGGTGAAATTTGGCGGTAATGTACCCAATATTCAAGCTGCGCTCGATTCTAACCGTTTGATACATTACCAATTAAATAATACGATGGATTATCGCCCAATATTAGATTTAGAGTTTGGTCCTATTGAAGTTAAATCCAGTTATTACGATGCCTATTCTCAAGCGACTGATGAAGAGGTTTTGCATAATGTATTATGGTCTGAAATAGGCTCTGGTGCAGCAGGAATGCCGTTGCGTTGGCCCAGTAAAGTATTGGAATTCAATGGTCCACAACTCACCGAGCAAATGTGGAATTATCAAGAAAATATGGCGCAATTCTTCGCTAAAACCCAAGTTGATTTTACAAAATTTGCTGGTTTGCCTTGGCGACGTTACATCAGTTTTGGTGGCGGTGGCGGCAATTTAAAACCGTTTGCATTTTCCGATGGTAAACAGGGGCTTATGTATTTATTGCAAGATACACGTGTAACCAGTCCTTTTGTTGGCAATGCGACAGTGACCGTGAAGAATTTAACTCACGATGGGCAATATCGCGTAGAATTTTGGGATACCAGAACGCAAAACACTGAAATTCAATTAGGTGAAGCCGTGGCTCATGGCGGACAAATGACTATCACTTTACCCAATTTTAATCATGATTTAATGGTCACTTTCGTACTAAAAAATGCGACGATACAAACAGTTGAATTACCTGCTTTAGGAAATGGTACTATGATGGGCGGATTGCCAGTAAATAGTCAATTTAAGGGCGGAATTTCTGTTAATAATCAATCAGAAACAACTAATATTATCGCAAATACTACGCAAAAGTTAAAAATCACTGGTAGCACTAATGTAGCCCCAGAACATGTGGGACAAGTTGCAGATATTTTATTTGTGATTGGCTCTGAAATGGTCAAACCTTATACAGGTATGCAAGTATCATATACGGCTTTTCAATATCCGGCAATTAGCAAATTAGTTGATTTGACTGTACCACAGGGCATTGCTGATTTGACAGCACATCCCTTTAAATCGAGTGTGACATTGCAAAATACGGTTTCTATTGAATTATGGAATGATGTTTTTGCAGTAACATCAATGAATTATATCTTTTTCGGTTACCACTTAAGCGATGGAACATTGGTGTATAATTCACAACCGATGTTAGTAGAAATTCAATAAAATTTACTCTTCATAACCTCCCCCTTTTTTAGGGGGAAATTGCTAATCTAACCGCGATAATTTGTAGCAATAATATCTCTCGCTGTCTGACGTGCAAGCGCATCTTCGGCTAAAATCGTATTTAAATCAATAAATTCATGTTGAGTCATCGCGGCTAATGTCGCCTCAATCACCGCAGCAATTTCTACAAAACGTAACTGTTTATCCAAAAATGCTTGTACCGCAATTTCATTAGCCGCATTTAAAATCACGGTTGCTGTACCACCGACTTGCATTGCTTCGTAAGCTAAACGTAAACAAGGAAATTTAGTTAAATCAACTGCTTCAAAATCCAATCGCCCAATTTTCACCAAATCCAATGGGGTCACGCCCGACGACATGCGTTGCGGATAAGCCAAGGCATGCGCAATCGGTGTGCGCATATCGGGATTGCCCAATTGCGCTAACACTGAACCGTCAGTATATGCCACCATCGAATGAATCACGCTTTGCGGATGTAATACCACTTCAATTTTTGCTGGCGTTGTAGCAAATAACCAACAGGCTTCAATGACTTCTAAACCTTTATTCATCATTGTTGCCGAATCAACAGAAATTTTTCTGCCCATCTGCCAATTGGGATGGGCACAGGCTTGTTCAGGTGTAACTCGTTGTAATTGTTCTAAATTATAAGTGCGGAAAGGACCTCCTGAGGCAGTAAGTAAAATATGCGTGACACCGACTTGCTGTAACGTATGCGCTTGAGTTTTATCAAAATATACTGATGGCATACATTGAAAAATAGCATTATGTTCACTATCAATTGGCAATAATTCAGCCTGATTTTCTGTCACGGCTTGCATGAATAATTGTCCGGACATGACTAAGGCTTCTTTATTTGCCAACAAAACACGTTTTCCATGTTGAGCAGCGGCTAAAGTGGGCAATAAACCCGCACCTCCGACAATAGCAGCCATCACTACATCAATTTCTGGCAAACTGGCAACTTGTACCAAGGCTTCAGCGCCGCCTAGTACGATGATGTCTGGATGTGTTTGATGTAATTGTTTTTTTAGTTGTTCAGCGGCATCAACATCAACCATGACGGCATAGCGTGGGTTAAATTGTTGGCATTGAATCAGCAGTTTTTTTACATTAGTATTAGCAGTTAAAGCAGTAATTTCAAATTGTTGTGGATGTTGATTGACGACATCTAAGGTGCTGACACCAATACTACCCGTAGAACCCAATAATGTGATTTTTACAGCAGGTGTAGAAGTACTCAAAACAAGTTTCCTAATAGAAGCAGGCTAAGGACGAAAACAGGGGTTGCAGCGGTTAAACTGTCAATGCGATCTAAGATACCTCCGTGACCGGGTAAAATTTGACCACTGTCTTTTATATCCATTTGACGTTTAAACAAACTTTCGACTAAATCGCCTAAAATAGAGACTAAAACTGTTAATAGACAAATAGCGAGAAAAATTAACAAAGTACTCCAAGTCATCTGTTGTAATAAAGCGTATAAAACGGCAACTAAACCACTGGTAATTAAAGCACCTAATACGCCTTCAAATGTCTTACCTGGGCTGACTTTAGCAGCTAATTTACGCTTACCCCATTTTTTACCGATAAAATAAGCACCACTGTCGGCAGTCCAAATTAAAATTAACAAGAAGATAACCCAATGTCGTTCATAGTGTTGATGTAAATGGATAAGTGCAAGCCAAGCCGGTGATAGCACTAATAATCCTAAGCCTGCTTTTAGCCACGGAATGGTGGGTAATAAATCATAACCTTGCTGATAACGCCACACCCAATAAAGTGCGATTAACCACCATAAACAGGTGATAGTGAGCAAAATAATAGTGATTTCAGGAAAATAAAGTAGTGTGTAGTAACTCGCTGCTAAACTGAGTGCAATAGTGCTGGCGTAGGTAATTCGTGAAAAATAACTTTGCCAACCACATAAATTTCCCCATTCGTAAGCACCTAATAAAATAAACAAACTCGTGAGCATAGCAAAATAGGGCGTGGGCAATAATAAAACACTAAAAATGATCAGTGGAATAAGAATAGCTGCAGTGATTAAGCGATGTTTAAGCATCTTTTTCTACTTGCTCCCCCGTGCGCCCAAAACGGCGTTGGCGGGTCGCAAAGGACTCTAACGCTTGGGTAAAAGTTGCTTGATCAAAATCGGGCCATAAAGTGTCAGTAAAATACATTTCTGTGTAAGCCAATTGCCACAACAAGAAGTTACTCACACGCTTTTCGCCGCCGGTACGGATAAAAAGGTCTGGATTGGGTAAGTGAGCGAGACAAATTTGTTGGCTTAATAATTCTTCGGTAATCTCTTCACTACGTAGTGTACCTTGTTCAATTTGTTGGGCTAATTTTTTGGTAGCTTCAACAATATCCCAATGTCCACCGTAATTAGCTGCAATAACTAAGTTTAATCCGGTATTATTTTGAGTAATTATCTCAGCATTAGCGATAAGCTGTTGTAATTTTTCTGGAAAAACATGGAGTGCACCAATAATATGTAGTTTAACATTGTTTTTATGTAACTTGTTCACTTCGCGATTTAATGCACTGATAAATAATTGCATTAATAAACTGACTTCTTGTTCTGGTCGTCGCCAATTTTCACTACTAAATGCGAATAAAGTTAAGGCTTCAATTTGTTTTTCGGCGCAGAATTTCACTACACGACGCACGGTTTCAAGACCGGCTTTATGTCCAAAATGGCGGGGTAATAAGCGTTTTTTAGCCCAACGTCCGTTACCATCCATGATAATCGCGATATGACGCGGGAGGCGTGACTGAGTCATGACCATTATTTTAGTTGATGAATTTTAATTGATTATAGTTGATTGGATAATAAATTCACAATTTAAAATGCTATGTCAGTATTATGCTTTTTGTCAAGCAGCAAGTGTTCAATCGCTGTGATAACCGTTGTACTGTTTAGGCGTTCTAAACAAAGGCTGTGACTTTGCTTATGACGATCACAACCTTCTTGATGACAAGGTACACAATCGCCAATACCTTGAATTAACATGACATTATTTATTTGTTGATGACCACGGGCAGTGAAAGGTGATTGATCATTGGCATAATTATGGGGCCAAGGTGACCATTTTAGCGGATTGGTCGGTCCATATACGGCAACAGTGGATGTGCCGGTTGCTGCGGCTAAATGAGTGACTGCGGTATCGGGTCCAATGAAAATTTTAGCTTGCTTGATCAAAGTGGCGACTTCTCCAAAATTCAATTTACCCGCTACGCTGATGGTTGAAGCGGGCATTTTTTTCTTAGTCGCTGAAATATAAGCTAATTCTTGCGGATCATTACCACCGGTTAAAACAATTTGCAAATCTTGTTGGGTTAAATAATGACTCATTTCTGCAAAACCGTGCCACCGTTTATATTGCCACATAGGTAGTATGTGTAATACTGCAAAAGCTTGGGTTTGCCAATTAAAAGGTAGTAATTGTTCTAATTTTTCTTTTGTATTTGGAGAATTGGGCAAAATTATAGAATAATGTTTATTAATTTCAAGTAAATCAGCTAAGTGTAAATTTTGAATAACCGTATGTGTATTTTCATTATCCAGTTCACACCATGCTTGGCTGATCAGTCGTTTCCATTGGTCTTGCCAACGTTTTTTGGGCACAATTGCAATGCGTTGGGGAGCTGCTAATAATGCATAAATCAGGGGTCTATCGCCGGCTAAAGTGGAAATTGCTAAATCATAACGACGAAAAATGCGTTTTAATAAGCTAAGATATTGTTTAATATTAGGATGTTCTGCAACTGAAATCAATTGATTGTAATCGTGATTACCGATCAACATGCCGCCTTTGTTATCATAAACTAATACGTCAATAATCGCCGTAGGATAAGCTTGACGTAGCGAATGTAGCAGTGGTGTGACCAATAATACATCACCAATTTGTCGCGTCGCAATGAGTAGAATTTTATTGGCTGGGAATTTCATATTTTTAGCAGGAAAAATAACTCATTAATTCATAATTCAAGTAAAATAGCGCATTATTAACTATTTTACTACGATAAAACAATGTCTCTCATTCATTTAGATAATATTAGTATTGCATTTGGACACGTTACCCTACTTGATAACATTAGTCTACGTTTGAACGGTGGCGAACGTGTATGTTTAATTGGGCGTAATGGTGAGGGTAAATCGACTTTGTTGAAAATTATCAATAAGGATATTTTGCCAGATCATGGAAAAGTTGAATATAATCAAGGTTGTCGAGTTTCCCGTTTAGCACAAGAACCCACTTTTCAAAGCGAAGAAACTGTTTTTCAAGCAGTCGCTGCCAGTTTAGGTGAAATTGGTCAATTGGCAATGGAATATCATGAATTAATTCAACAATTAACTCATGATCACGATCCCAAATTGTTAACACGTTTGGAAGTTGTGCAGCATCAATTGGAAGCGCAAGATGGTTGGTTGTTAGAACAGCGAGTGGAAACTGTGCTTTCACGTTTACAATTGCCACCGGATGAAAAAATTTCAGCATTATCTGGTGGTTGGAAACGGCGAGTCGCATTAGCACAAATGTTAGTGACGTCGCCCGATATTTTATTATTGGATGAACCAACTAACCATTTGGATATTGAAGCGATTGATTGGTTAGAAGAAACTTTGTTAAATTTTAATGGTGGTTTGCTATTTGTCAGTCATGATCGTAGTTTTATGCAGCGTATTGCCACTCGTATTATTGAGTTAGATCGTGGAAAAATTACTAGTTATTCAAATAATTATGATACTTATTTGACTATTAAACAGGCAGATTTGGCGGCAGAAGCAATGCAAGCGGCTAAATTTGATAAAAAATTGGCTCAGGAAGAAGTGTGGATACGACAAGGTATTCAAGCGCGTCGCACTCGTAATGAGGGACGTGTCAGGGCGTTAAAACGTTTGCGAGAAGAACGTGCGCAACGCCGTGAACAGGTGGGCAAAATACGCTTAGCTGTTGATAATAGTGAATCGTCTGGAAAAATTGTGATTGAGGCGCATCATATTGTTAAAAGTTATGATAACAATCTTATTATTAACGATTTTTCTACTACTATTATGCGCGGCGATTGCATTGGTATTATTGGTGTTAATGGTGCGGGTAAAACAACTTTATTAAAAATTTTATTGGGAGAGTTAGCACCAGATAGTGGTATGATTAAATTAGGTACTAAATTGCAAATTGCTTATTTTGATCAGTTACGTGAACAATTAGACCCTGAGCAAAGTGTTTATGATACTGTCAGTCAAGGGCGTGATACGGTCACTATTAATGGCGAAAATAAGCATGTGATGTCCTATTTGGCTGATTTTTTATTTGCACCGCAGCGTGTGCGTTCGCCGGTAAAATCATTGTCGGGTGGTGAAAAAAATCGTTTATTATTAGCACGTTTGTTTACTAAACCTACCAATATTTTAGTGTTAGATGAGCCAACTAATGATTTGGATGTAGAGTCTTTAGAATTATTGGAAGATTTGTTAGCTAATTATGCTGGCACTTTGTTGTTAGTGAGTCATGATCGACGCTTTTTGGATAATGTTGTTACTTCTACTTTTGTGTTTGAAAATAATGCTAAAGTAACGGAATATGTCGGTGGTTATCAAGATTGGGTACGACAACGTCCACAAGAAATTAAGTCTGTACCGGTAAAAAAATCGGCAAGTACTAAACCGGCTATTGTAGAAAATACCGATATTAAACCAAAAACGCGTAAATTAAGCTATAAAGAACAGCGTGAGTTAGTTGAACTTCCTGAAAAAATTCAACAATTAGAAGCGGAATTAGCCACATTACAGCAATTAACCAGTGAGGTAAATTTTTATCGTAATGAGGCTAAACAAGTGGGTGAGACGTTAGCAAAAATTAAAGCAACTGAAGAGGCATTAAGCACAGTTTATATGCGTTGGGAAGAGTTAGAAGCGATGCAATAAGTTTAAAGAGTTACGCAGTTGTGAATGGGGCGTAACTCTATAATTTATCAATTTTTCAAGGAATTATTCCGTTACCAACCATTTGATAGTAGGTTTTTGAGGGTTTTTTTTAGCTAATATGGGAGATAAATCGTTCAGCAATTCTGTCAATCTTTCGTCTAATTGCCAAGGCGGATTAATGATGATCATGCCAGACCCATTAAGCCGAACAGCGATATCATCAGGCAGGATACACAATTCAGCCATCAAAATTTTCTTAATCCCTGATTGTTGTAGTTGACGATGAAACCAGTCAATGTCTCGACGGGCTTTAATCGGATACCAAATTGCAACCATACCTTGTGACCAGCGCAAGTTAATTAGTTTAATACTTTCAATTAGTTGTGAAAATTCGGTTTTAGCTTCAAACGGTGGATCAAGAAAGATTATGCCACGTTTTTCTTGAGGCGGTAAAAATGCTTTAATACCTTGATAACCATCAATATGATGAACACCGACTTGTTTGTTTCTCGCAAATAATCGTTTTAATTCAATAATATCTTCATGATGCAATTCCATTAAAATGGCTTTATCTTGGGGACGCAAGAATGTTTGTGCTAATAGCGGAGAGCCTGGGTAATGACGTAAAATAGGATGCTTTGGGGTGGTATCATTAAAACTTAATATTTTGTTAAGATAGTTTTGTAACACTGTTGATAAAGTATGTGATTTTAGCAGCAATTTAATACCATCTTGATATTCTTTGCTTTTTTTTGCTTCTAATGAAGATAAATCATAGTTTCCTTTGCCAGCATGAGTTTCAATATAACAAAAAGGTGTTTCTTTTTTAGTTAGAAAATCTAACAATAATATCAATATGTTATGTTTACACACTTCTGCAAAGTTGCCTGCGTGATAGATGTGGCGATAATTCATAATTATTTGCTTTTTCCTATTGGTAATTTTATCTTTACTACTAATATTTATTGATAATTAAGTTGATAAAAAGAGGTTGCGTCATATGAAAATTGATTTTGTTACAATACATTTATTTCATAAAAAGGGATTAGGGATGATTCTGCGATGAATAAAACCATAGACAATAAACCATTTAATATTTTGATTGTAGATGATAACAAAAATAATTTATTTACTTTGCGAACCTTAATTAATGAACATATTGATGTACCTATTATTGAAGCACAATCGGGTTTTGAGGCTTTACAAATATTATTACAAAAGAAAATTGATTTAATTATTTTAGATATACAAATGCCTGAAATGGATGGTTTTGAAACGGCTAAATTAATTCGGGGACGTAAAAAAACGCAAAATATTCCTATTGTATTTTTGACTGCTGCTTATAAATCAGAAGAATTTCAGCAAAAAGGTTTTGACATTGGTGCGGCAGATTATCTCACTAAACCGATTGATGCACGACAATTAATTAATCGCGTTAAAACTTATCTACGTTTTATTGAGCAAGAACGTATACATAATCAAGAGTTAGAACAAAGAGTTTTGGCGCGCACAACGGAATTAATTGAAACTAATAAGTTGCTTGAAAAAGCACGCAATGAACTAGAGCAACGGGTAGAAGAACGTACAATCAGTTTATTACAGACTAATCAAAAACTTAAATTGGAAGTGGAAACGCGCAAACACATTGAAATGGCATTGCATAATGCAAAACAGGAGGCTGATGAGGCTAATGCAGCTAAAAGTCGTTTTCTTGCTAATATGAGCCACGAATTGCGTACGCCATTGAATGCGATTATTGGTTATAGTGAACTGTTGCAAGAAGATGCTTGCGATCAGGGTATGGATGATTTTGCCGCTGATTTGCAGAAAATTGATAGTGCGGGTAAACATTTATTGGCGTTAATCAATGATATATTAGATTTATCTAAAATTGAAGCAGGAAAAATGGAGTTATTGCCCGAAATGTTTGAAATGACAACTTTATTGGGTGATATATTTAGTATGGTACGACCATTGATGGAGAGGAAAAATAATACTTTTCAGCCTGAATATACAAACAATTTGGGAGAATCTCATAATGATCCAATTAAAGTCAAACAGATATTATTTAATTTATTGAGTAATGCGGCAAAATTTACTGAAAATGGTTGTATTCAATTGATTGTGCAACGTGTAGAAAAAGATGCGCAAGAGTGGTTTCGTTTTACTTTGGTAGATAGTGGGATTGGAATGACGGATGAACAACAACAAAAGCTATTTACGCCTTTTACTCAAGCAGATGTTTCGACCACACGCAAATATGGCGGCACCGGTTTAGGATTAACCATCACCAAAAAATTTATTGAATTAATGGGCGGCACTATTGAAGTTCAAAGCGAATTTGGTAGAGGCAGTCAATTTATTATCTATTTACCTGTCTATATTGCAAAAGAGGTTGTAGAATCAGCAGTTGAATCTTTGCAAACAGGCGATGAAAATAAACATTGTTGCACTATCTTAGTGATTGATGATGATGTTGTGATACGAGAGACGTTGCAAGCATATCTTGATAATTTGGGGCATGCTGTGGCTGTGGCAGTTGATGGTTATGAGGGTATACAACTTGCGCACAAATTATCACCTGACGCGATTATTTTAGATGTTATGATGCCTAGTATGAATGGATGGCAAGTGCTTGCTTTGTTGAAAAATGATCCTAAATTACGACATATTCCAGTTATCATGTCTTCAATTGCGGAAAATTTACAGATTGGTAATGCACTAGGCGCAACGGATTATTTAGTTAAACCAATTGATTTTAAAGAACTCATTAAAGTTTTTGACAAATATGATTTAAAACTTCCACAACTGCTTGATAAATCTGACGATCGTTTGGTTATGCTTATTGACGATGATGAAGCGTTGAGGATGATGATGACGGAAATTTTGACTGATAGAGGATGGAAAGTGTTAGAAGCAGAAAACGGTCAAATTGCGTTAGATCAACTACAAACAGAGCATCCTAGATTTATTTTGTTAGACCTAGAAATGCCCATCATGGATGGTTTTGAATTTTTAACACAACTACGCCGTCGACAAGAATGGCAGATGATTCCCGTTATCGTACTCACGGCTTCTCAACTCAGCGCAGAGCAACATGCACGTCTGAATCAACATGTTGAAATCGTCTTCCAAAAGGAAAGCTATAACCGTGAAGAATTACTTAACTGTATTAATCAACTGATTCCTTATTGTCAACATTCAGATTCAGAAATTTCAGGCTATCCATTTGATAAGATAGTAAATTTTTCTAAATAATCTATCATTGTGACGTTATCATACTTGATGTGACCGACAGTTCAATGTTGAATTTTTCATGGCAAATAGTAGTCACGACAGCAAGATGTTGTTCATTTATATCGATTAGCTCTCTTTTAAAATCAATCCATTCCTTTGTTGTTGCGATAAACGACATGCTTAATATAATTGCCATTGTTTGATTTTCGAAAATACGTTGTTTAGTTTTTTTTCTTTCTTCATTAATGTAATAGAATAAATTTTGCGTTTTAACCGTGATTTTTTTTATTTGTCCCTGCATAATACTTACCTGTCTTATTTGAATAGAAGTGGTAATAAATTCAAAGTTATTATGTCAAATATAATGTATTTAAACAATCCTCTTTACTTGATTTAAATTAAGAAGTGAAATAACTATCAATAAACTGTATTAATTTATCAGAGGCGCATCAAATGGACTATCAATCTGTATACAATCGTTCTATGCAAGACCCAGAAGGTTTCTGGCGTGAAGCTGCACAAGATATACATTGGTATCAACAGCCTACACAAATTTTAGATCAAACAAATCAACCGATTTACCATTGGTTTGTTGGTGGTGAACTCAATACCTGTTACAACGCACTTGATTACCATATTGATCAAGGACGTGGTGAACAATTGGCATTAATTTACGACAGTCCAGTTACTAATACCATCAAAAAATATACCTACCATCAACTACGTAATGAAGTTGCTCAATTTGCCGGAGTATTACGTGATAATGATGTGAATAAAGGGGATCGTGTCATTATTTACATGCCAATGGTGCCAGAAGCGGTCATTGCTATGTTGGCTTGCGCACGGATTGGTGCAATTCATTCCGTTGTATTTGGCGGATTTGCAGCTAAAGAATTAGCAACCCGTATTGATGATGCAAAACCTAAGTTAATTGCTTCAGCTTCTTGTGGTATTGAAGGTAAAAAAATAGTTAAATACAAACCTTTACTTGATGAAGCCATTAATTTATCCACACATAAACCTGCCAAATGTCTTATTTTACAACGTCCTCAAGAATTAGCCTCATTACAAGCCGGTCGAGATTTAGATTGGCAACTCACAACCGCCACGGCTAAACCGGTTGATTGTGTACCTATGGCAGCAACCGATCCCTTATATATTCTCTATACCTCTGGCACAACAGGCATTCCTAAAGGCGTTGTGCGTGATACTGGTGGTTATACTGTCGCAATGAAGTGGTCAATGAAGTATGTGTATAACGTGCAACCCGGTGAAATTTATTGGGCAGCCTCCGATGTGGGTTGGGTAGTAGGACATTCATATATTGTTTATGCACCGCTAATTAATGGAAATACTACGATTGTTTATGAAGGAAAACCGGTTGGTACACCTGATCCGGGGGCTTTTTGGCGAGTTATTGAAGAACATAAAGTATGCATTTTATTTACTGCACCCACCGCATTTCGGGCGATAAAGAAGGAAGACCCTAATGGTGAGTATCTTAAAAAATACAATCTTTCTCACTTTAGAGCATTATTCTTAGCCGGTGAACGTTGTGATCCAGATACGCTCTTTTGGGCACAAGAAAAGTTGCAAGTACCCGTCATTGACCACTGGTGGCAAACAGAAACTGGTTGGGCGATTGCAGCAAATTGCTTGGGGCTAGAACTTTTGCCCATTAAACCCGGTTCACCGACTAAACCCGTTCCAGGTTACAACGTACAATGTTTAAATGAACGTGGTGAAACCATTTCTGATGATGATATTGGCAATATTGTCATTAAGTTACCAATGCCACCGGGTTGTTTACCTACTTTGTGGAATAATGATGAACGATTTAAACAATCCTATTTAAGTGCTTATTCTGGCTATTATTTAACCGGTGACGCGGGTTACAAAGATAGAGATGGTTACTTGTGGATCATGAGCCGCATTGATGACATTATTAATGTCGCTGGACATCGTTTATCCACAGGGGGTATGGAAGAAGTACTTGCCTCACACCCTAACGTAGCAGAATGTGCAGTCATTGGGGTAGCAGATGCATTAAAAGGAGAATTGCCACTGGGTTTAGTTGTATTAAAAGCCGGTGTTGAACGCTCAGAGGCAGAAATTATCAAAGAATTGGTACAACTAGTCCGTGATAAAATTGGTCCTGTTGCTGCGTTCAAAATTGCAGCAGTGGTTAAACGCTTACCCAAAACTCGATCAGGTAAAATTTTGCGTGGTACAATGAAGAAAATTGCAGATGGACAAACATATAAAATGCCTGCAACGATTGATGATCCAACTATCTTAGATGAAATTACCGAAACATTGAAACAATTGGGTTATCATCAATCTGCTTAATCATGTTGCAAAAACAGTTTGCATTGTAGCTAATAAAATATTAACTAATTCATGATGATATTGACAAACTACGCAATCACATTTATGATTTATGCTGCATTGCAATAAAAATTTAACAATTCTGATATAAAATTTTCACCCTATTTTTTTGGAGATTATATAGATGACAGCAAAAGTTGCGTTAATCACAGGTGGTACAGGTGGTATTGGCACAGAAATTTGTAGAGCATTGGCTACTCATTTGGATTGTAAAGTAGTGGCTTCTTGGTTACGAGGCATTGACGACGGCGCTGCTTGGCAAGCTAAACAAAAAGAAGCCGGTTTTGACTTTGAAATTGCTGAAGGTAACGTCGGTGATTATGAAGCGGCGAAGAAAATGGTTGAAGAGGCAGTTTCCAAAGCGGGACCTATCGATATTTTAGTCAATTGTGCGGGTATTACACGTGATAAAATGTTTAAAAGAATGGAAAAGCAACAATGGGACGACGTGATTAAAAGCAATTTAGACAGCGTATTTAATGTCACTAAACAAGTATTAGATGGTATGGTTGAACGCAAGTACGGACGTATCATCAATATATCCTCTGTTAATGGACAAAAAGGACAAGCAGGTCAAACCAATTATTCTGCTGCCAAAGCAGGCATGCATGGTTTTACGATGGCATTAGCACAAGAAGTGGCTGACAAAGGCGTAACAGTCAATACCATATCCCCAGGTTATATCGCAACCAGTATGGTTATGGCTATCAAAGAAGAAATCCGCAACAGTTTAATTAAGCAAGTACCTGTTGGACGTTTTGGTACACCAGAAGAAATTGGCTGGGCGGTTGCCTTCTTAGCTAATGAAAAATCTGGCTTTATTACGGGCGCAAACATCGCCATTAACGGCGGGATGCATATGGGATAAATCAATCGATTCACAGATTTGACAACTTTTTGCCTAAGTTGTCAAATCCTCTTTTCAATAACATTATCGAAAATCCACGTTGGCTGACAATTCATAAAGCCCGTGTATTACTTATTAAATTTATTAATTTCTTTAATAATTTGATCTGGTGTATAGGGTTTTTGTACTAATGATTTTCCTCCCTGCATTTCTGCCCACATACGATCAGCCTTTTGTCCTTTACTAGTAACAAATATGATAGGAATATCCTTGGTCGATTCATTGTGCGTGATCTCACGGCAAGCCTGATAACCATCCATTTGTTGCATTACCACATCCATAAAAATCAAATCTGGTTTTTCAGAACTGGCTTTTTCGATGGCTTGTTGACCTGAACTGGCATCAATGACCTCATAACCTGCATCTCGAACAATATTTTGAATATTTACTCGATCAACGGTTGAATCGTCAACGACAAGGATTTTATTAATTGCCATCTATACATTCTCCTTATTCTTGTTTAAAGTTAATATTTATAATACTATCGTAAGTATTAACAATCTTAAAAGTAAAGTATCTACTTTACCCTCAATGAATTTACGCAGTTAAAGTCGGCACTGGAACATGGATAATCACTTCACTAACCACTCGTTTCTGGCGCATTAGGCAAGAACTGTCTAATGACTTCTTTGAGTTTCTCTTGTTCCACGGGCTTAGTTAAATAAACGCTTGCACCCGCCATTGTGCCACGCAACTTATCAAAACGCGATCCCTTACCCGTCAGCATAACAACCGGTGTGTTTTTGGAAGCTTTATGCGATTTAATTTCCTTACATACCTTATAGCCATCGATACCCGGCAACATGAGATCCAAGAAAATAATATCATATAAATTATCTGGTTTTTTAACGTAATCTAAAGCTTCTTCACCCGTTTCTGCAAAATCAATATCCATTCCATATAAACCCAATTGAATTTCCATTGATTTACGCACTGGTAAACTATCATCAACAACAAGGACTTTAGTACCGGTACGTGTCACTTGCTGAGCACTTTGGGCAGCATCTAACAGAGCCGCATTTGCAGCTTCATCCAATACATCTTCTCCACCAACAACCAATTCCGGCACATACTTATGCACTTCGATAGTGACTTTATCAAGTGTTTCTAAAACTCTTTTTAAGGTTAATGGTCGTCGTAAGTAAACTTCTGTTGGAGATGCATCAGCAGGGACAGCCTTTGCTACTTTAATAACGGGAATATTATTATTGTGTACAGTGAAACTTTTCCATTCATTAACGGCATTATTGTCATCCACATCAACGAGCACAATCTCAGCAGCGGCACGCTCTCCCGAACTAACCATTATATATTGCCGGCTGCGTGAAGCTGCAAGCTTGAAAATACTACCTAGGGTGTTTTGCTCATTCGATGCTAAACCGAATACACCCACCTTAAAAACTTTATCCATCGCTACAGTTTCCTGTTTTCAATTGTCAGTGGCAGCTATGTCACCTTGATTTAAAGGTATTAAAGTAACTAAACTGAACTGAATTTATATCATACAACAGCATAGCTCAAAATTAATATCTTGCTCCGTTTGTAACGGACGTTCTCCAACCTGATGTTGTTCAAAAAAACGTATCGTAAAACGGTGTTTACCACCGCTAATTTCTGGATAGCAACTGTGTTCAAAGGGCAAACTAACCCGTACAATTTGATAAGCAATATTTGCATCAAGTTGTGATTGAAAAAATCCTTCCGTGGCAATTTGTTGTGACGTTTCGCCATTGTTACGGATCATATATAAATCAAGTTCAACAGCTTCTTGCAGGGAAACCAACGGGATCAACCACTCATTTAATTCTACCTGACGTTGTTTTACCGATTTTTGTAACCAATGGTGATAATGAGGTAAATCGAATGGACAGGTACCTCCGACAATATTCGCACGTTGCTTAACTGTAGTAATCAGTGCATAACCTAGAGGTTCACGCTCAGGCTTATCGGCAAGTTGATCCAGTTGTACCAACGCAATCCTTAGCTTATCTAGCAATTGCGACAAACGCTCTTTATCAACATTAGGCATACGTTGCCATCGTTCCAGACCTTGGACGTAATGTTCCAAATCACTAGTTAATAGAGTTTTAATATCTAAACGAGAAATAAATTCTATAATTTCAACAAAATAATTGATAGCTGCTCGACTATCCCACTGAGAAGCCCCTTTTATATAGTAATTTAAACCCTCAAACAAATATTCTAATCTTAATAAATTTCTAATATGATCGTTGAGGGGTTGTTCGTAAATAATTTTTTTTTTCACAAGACTTCTATATTATGGAATCGAGATGAAATAGAAATATACAAATTTTACCGTTTTTTATTCAAATAATCATCTTTGAAACAATAAAACGATTGTGTTTAATTTCAACTTAGCTAATTTTTTGTTAAATGTTCAATTCATCAACATTTGATTGAATATTTTCAATTATATAATGTTTTGCGCTATTAAGTACAGTGAAATTAAATAGGATATTAAACTCATTGTGCTAGTGAAATTCTACAAACAACGTAGAGCCATACACCTAATTATCCCTAACTCACGGCTGCAACGCAAGCACTTAATATAATACCAATCTTATTTACAATGGATTTGATTTTTAAGTGCACAAAAAACCGGGCTGCCCCGGTTCTTTCATTCTAATGTAGTTAGCGTAACTGTTAACCTGCCACAATATCGGGCAATTCTACAATAGGTCTATCGACTAATTCAACGACAGCCATGGGTGCATTATCCCCTTTTCTATAACCATTTTTCAAGATACGCAAATAACCACCTGGTCTTTCTTTATAGCGCGGACCTAATTCATTAAATAATTTAGTAACAATTTCACGATCACGCAACCTCGCAAAAGCTTGACGACGTCTCGCCACATTATCTTCTTTAGCTAAAGTAATCAATGGCTCAGCAACACGACGCAACTCTTTAGCCTTAGGTAAAGTGGTCTGTATGATTTCGTGACGCATTAAAGAAGCTGCCATATTCTTAAACATTGCTTTTCTATGACTACTGGTACGATTTAATTTTCTACCTGAATGACGATGACGCATAACAACTTAACCTTTATAACAACTTATTTTAGATAAAAATTTAATTTTGCGATCATTCAGTCAATCATACATCATTAACTAATATGAAAGCTACGAAAACATGCAAAGCCCTTATATAAACTCTGCATTATATCCAAATTAATTCACTACTTACTCTGACTCTCATCATAAAGTCCTAGTGGCGGCCAATTTTCTAAACGCATTCCCAACGACAACCCGCGCGACGCCAACACATCTTTTATTTCAGTCAAAGACTTCTTACCCAAATTAGGCGTCTTCAACAGTTCGGTTTCAGACTTCTGAATCAAATCGCCAATGTAATATATTTTCTCTGCTTTCAAACAATTAGCAGAACGTACTGTCAATTCTAATTCATCAACAGGACGTAATAAAATGGGATCAATATCAATCTCTTCTTTATCAGGTTCAGTTTCGATATTACCTTCCAAATCAACAATAACAGACAGTTGATTTTGCAAAATTGTTGCTGCTTGCCTAATAGCAGACTCTGGATCAATCGTGCCATTAGTTTCTAATTCGATAATCAACCGATCCAAGTCTGTACGTTGTTCTACTCGTGCGCTTTCAACAAAATAGGCGACTCGTGAAATAGGACTAAAGCAAGCATCCAACTTAAGATTGCCAACAGCTACATGATTATCATCATCTAACAACATTTGTTGAGCAGGACGATAACCACGTCCCAACAACACTTTCAACGTCATACTCAATTCACCTGCTTCAGTCAAATGAGCGATAACATGTTCTGGATTAACAATCTCTATATCTTGGGGTAAACTAATACTTTCAGCTCGAACAACCCCAGGACCCTTCTTTGTCAACTGCAAAGTGACTTCGCTGCGTCCATACATACGAATCGCTAACCCTTTCAGATTAAGCAAAATATCCGTTACATCTTCTTGAACGCCTTCAATTGTTGTGTACTCGTGAAGTACAGTATCAATTGCAACTTCCACCACTGCAGCCCCAGGCAAAGAAGACAACAACACGCGTCTCAACGCATTCCCCAAGGTATAACCAAATCCACGATCTAATGGTTCTAAAGTCACTCTTGCCGTCGTCTCGTTGAGATGTTTAACATCAACAACACGCGGCTTTAATAATTCCATAAAACTGGATTGCATAGCGTACTCCGAATTGTCCGCTTGGTCATAAATCTCAACATCATTCATCAAGATTTCATAACTTACATTCTCAACAAAACTGTTGCTTAGAAAGAATGAAGGCTCTTAAAGCGATCTTGACTGCAACTGCTCTTCTGAGGCAGCACAATTTCTACGATATTACAGAAGACTAATAACTAAATAATTATCAAAAATTACTTAGAATACAACTCAACAACCAACTGTTCATTGATGTCGTTCGGTAAGTCCATACGCTCTGGTAGCTTTTTAAAGACACCTTCCATAGTGGAAGTATCAACGCTAACCCACTCTGGAATCCCATATTTATCAGCACTTTCTAACGCAGACTTAATCCGCAGTTGACCACGGCTCTTTTCTCGAATACTGACCTTATCTTGTGCTTTTAGCTGGTAAGAAGGAATATTCACAGTATTTCCATTTACCAAAACTGCTTTGTGGCTGACTAACTGTCTAGCTTCTGCCCGTGTTGCCGCAAATCCCATACGATAAACAACGTTATCTAATCGAGATTCCAATAGTACTAGCAACAATTCACCCGTTGACCCCCTTAATTGGGTAGCCTTTTGGTAATAATTACGAAACTGCTTTTCCAAAATACCATACAATCTACGTAATTTTTGCTTTTCGCGCAACTGCAAAGCGTAGTCAGATGTACGTTGCCGTTTATCACCATGCTGTCCTGGCAATTTCTCCAACTTACACTTAGCACTCAACTCCTTAGAGCGACTTTTTAAGAATAAATCAATGCCGCCTTCACGTCGACTTAATTTACATTTAGGTCCAAGGTATCTCGCCATATCACATCTCCTAAATTAAACTCTGCGTCTCTTTGGGGGACGACAACCATTATGAGGAACAGGTGTTACGTCAGTAATGCTAGTGATTTTAAAGCCATTAGCATTAAGAGAACGTACAGCTGATTCACGACCCGGACCTGGACCTTTAATACGTACTTCTAAATTCTTGACCCCAAATTCTTTAACAATCGCACCAAGTTTGTCAGCAGCGACTTGAGCTGCAAAGGGGGTACTTTTACGAGAACCACGAAAGCCACTGCCTCCGGCACTGGTCCAACCTAAAGAATTGCCTTGGCGGTCAGTAATAGTAATAATAGTATTATTAAAAGAAGCATGTATATGGGCGATGCCCTCACTTACATTTTTCTTTACTTTTTTAGTACGTGCGCGGGATAATGCTGGTTTTGCCATAATCAGTTATTCATTAATTGATGATCACATCCTTAAGAGTGATATATATAAATGGTGTCTATTTCTTAATAACTTTGCGTGGACCCTTACGGGTACGTGCATTAGTGCGAGTTCTCTGTCCACGCACAGGTAAACCACGACGATGCCGTATTCCACGATAACAAGCTAAATCCATTAGTCGTTTAATATTCATCGCGATTTCACGTCGTAAGTCGCCTTCTACATTATACTTAGCAACTTCCACGCGCAACTTCTCTAAATCATCTTCAGATAAATCTTTTATTTTTACGGTTGGTAAAATTCCAGCGGACTCACAAATATGCCGTGCGCTAGTTGAACCAATACCATAAATTGCTGTCAACGCGACAACTGCATGCTTTTGCACTGGGATATTGATACCAGCAATACGTGCCATAAATTATTCTCTTTCAGTTATCAATCTATATCAATTACTACCAAAACCTACTAACCAAGTAATTGTTTTGACTCTTACTTAAAAATGCCAAAACTAGCACCCTGTATATCTTATCTAAGGAACTTTCTTCTTGGTACTTTCCTTACTACTTTAGTGGTTTTTGTTATAACTGTCAACTGTCGTTATCCTTGACGTTGTTTGTGACGTTTATCAACGCAAACAACCCGTACTGTACCATTACGGCGAATAATCTTACAGTTTCGACAAATCTTCTTAACCGACGATCTTACTTTCATTTATCTGCTCCAGAAATTCCTAGGTAATCCATCAACCTAAAGGTTTTAATCTTAACGAATCATAGGATTACGTCCATGCCCCTTCAAATTAGCCTTTTTCATTAAACCTTCATATTGATGCGACATCAAATGTGCTTGCACTTGCGCCATAAAATCCATTGTGACTACAACGATAATTAACAACGACGTACCACCAAAATAAAAAGGCACATTCCATTTCAAAGTCAAAAATTCTGGTAATAAGCAAACACTTGTAATATACACAGCACCTGCCAATGTCAAACGGGACATAATTCTATCAATATGCTCTGCCGTCTGCCTACCTGGACGCACACCAGGAATAAATGCCCCTGATTTTTTTAAATTATCCGCCGTTTCCTTAGGATTAAATACAATCGCCGTGTAGAAAAAACAGAAAAACACGATAGCCACCGCGTATAACATCACATATAAAGGCTGTCCAGGCGAAAGAGTTTGAGAAATATTCTTTAACCATTCCATTCCTTCAGTGCTACCAAACCATCCCCCAAGAGTTGCTGGGAATAAGATGATACTAGAGGCAAAAATAGGAGGAATAACACCAGACATATTAAGCTTTAAAGGTAAATGTGTGCTTTGCCCGGCGTAAACTTTATTACCTATTTGGCGCTTGGCGTAATTGACTGTAATACGCCGCTGCCCTCGCTCCACAAATACTACAAATGCTGTGACTAACAAAACAATCATAAACAAAAGTAATACACTTAAGATATGTAATTGTCCAGTGCGAGCTAGTTCTAATGTACCACCTACTGCAGCAGGCAATCCAGCCACGATACCAGAAAAAATGATAATAGAAATACCGTTACCAATTCCACGCTCAGTGATCTGCTCTCCTAACCACATTAAAAACATCGTACCTGCTACCAAAGTCATTACAGCAGTAATGCGAAAGGCAAGTCCAGGATGAACAACAACACCTTGACTTTCCAGAGCAATTGCAACACCGATAGATTGAAAAGTAGCCAACCCTAAAGTAGCATACCGGGTATATTGACTAATCTTCCGTTGCCCAGAGGGGCCTTCTTTCTTTAATTGTTCCAGCTTAGGAGACACAACCGATAACAACTGCATAATAATGGAAGCCGAAATATATGGCATAATACCAATGGCAAACACTGAAAAACGCATCAACGCACCTCCCGAAAACATGTTAAACATGTCCAAGATAGTACCTTGTTGTTGCTTAAACATTTCTTCCAAAGCCATCGGATCAATACCCGGTACAGGAATAAACGTACCAATCCGAAAAACGATAATCGCACCCAACACAAACAGCAAACGCTGCTTAAGTTCCGTCAATCCACCTAGTTTATCTAGTGCGCCAGTTGGAAAGTTAATAGCCACAAAAACCTCTTTAATTCAGCTACATAACATTATACGTTACAAAACAAACGCTAACATTAATCTCTAGCTAAAAACTGTTTATCAAAATTTACGCTTCGATACTGCCGCCAGCAGTCTCTATTGCTGTACGCGCGCCCTTTGTTACTGCTAATCCACGAATCTTAACCGCTTTAGTTAACTTACCAGAAGCGATCACCTTAACATAACGCACAGTTTGAGGGACCAGATTAGCTGCTTTTAAACTCGCTATATCAACCACGTCTTGTTGAACCTTTTCCAACTCATGCAGACGAACCTCAGCTGTTTCTTTGGCTTTCAAGGAAGTAAAACCCACTTTAGGTAAACGCCTTTGTAAAGGCATTTGCCCGCCCTCAAAACCGACTTTGTGAAATCCACCCGCGCGCGCCTTTTGTCCCTTGTGTCCACGTCCACAAGTCTTGCCTAAGCCAGACCCAATACCGCGACCCACTCGCTTACTCGCTTGTTTTGCACCCTCACTAGGCTTTAAAGTATTCAGACGCATAAGTTATACTTCCTCAACTTTAAGCATATAGCTCACTTTATTAATCATTCCACGTACCTCCGGCGTATCTTTAAGCTCTACCGTATGGTGCATACGCCGTAGACCCAAACCCCTAACACAAGCTTGATGCTTAGGCAGACGTCCATAAATGCTACGGATTTGGGTGACTTTAACCATTTTTGTCATCATTATTCTCCAGAAATTAAGGGCACTCAACATTACAATAATGCTTTGCTACAAAAGGTTCTGAATACCTAAGTTCTCAAACCTATTTGGCCTGCGCAGTTTGTGCACCTGAAATTTCTTCTGCGGGTCTAATTTCCTCTACGGTCTTACCACGTTTTGCAGCAATACTTTCTACATTAGACATGGTCGTCAGACCTCTAAAGGTAGCACGAACAACATTAATAGGGTTAGAAGAACCAATGGATTTTGCTAACACATCGCGTATGCCTAATACCTCAAAAACTGCTCGCATTGCACCGCCTGCAATAATACCTGTTCCTTCAGAAGCTGGCTGCATATAAACCCTTGCAGCACCGTGTTTAGCCATGATGGAATACTGCAAAGTTGTACCTTTTAATTGTACTATATGCATATTTTTACGGGCATTATCCATTGCTTTTTGAATAGCTAAAGGCACTTCACGGGCTTTACCATAACCAAATCCTATTTTACCCTTACCATCCCCTACAACTGTCAGCGCAGTAAAGCTGAATATCCGCCCACCCTTCACCACTTTGGCGACACGGTTAACGGCAACTAACTTTTCTACCAAGTTGTCATTTCTTGTGCTCGTTTGCAGATCGTAATTTGCCATATTCTTCGTTTCAATTAAAAAATCAAACCATTTTCACGGGCATTTTCTGCTAATGCCTTGATGCGACCATGATATTTAAATCCAGATCGATCAAAAGCCACCTCAGTAATGCCAGCAGTTTTTGCTTTTTCAGCAATCATTTTACCTACAATCTCTGCCGCCTTAATATTGCCACCATAAGTATTATCTTGTTTAAATGCTTTATCTAAACTTGAAGCACTGGCCAACACTTGCGAGCCAGTAGGTGCAATAATTTGCGCATAAATATGGTTAGGGGTTTTATAAACACACAACCGATGTGCGCCTAACTCTCTAATTTTTGCACGTGTACGACGCGCACGACGCAAACGAACTATTTTTTTATCTATCACGCCTTATCTCCGATCTATTTCTTCTTGGTTTCTTTCATTGCAATTACTTCATCGGAATAGCGAACACCCTTACCTTTGTAAGGCTCTGGTGGGCGATAAGCACGAATATTTGCAGCAACCTGACCTACCAATTGCTTATCAATCCCTTTAACCAAAATTTCAGTTTGGGTGGGCGTGACTATCGTAATACCATCTGGTATATCAAATGCGACTGGATGTGAAAATCCCAAAGTCAAATTTAATTTCTTACCTTCCACCTGTGCACGATAACCCACGCCAACAAGAGTCAATTTCCTTTCAAATCCCTGAGCTACCCCTTTTACCATATTATTAACTAAAGCGCGCATCGTACCTGCCAAGGCATTCGCTGCTTTAGAAGTATCATTTGGAACAAAAGTTAGGATATTGTCAGTTAATTTAACTTCAATTTCTGTCGGAATCATTTGTTCTAGCTGTCCATTACCACTCTTTAAGGAAATAAACCTCTTTTGCAAGGTAACATCAACTCCCTTTGGAATAGCAATAGGATTTTTAGCAACTCTGGACATATTTTTTCAACTTAAATTTAAATAACTAATAGAGAAATTATATGTAACCTAATTCTTTATAAAAGGTAATATAGTTTAGGTATTTATAGTAATAACTAACTTACGACACAAAGCACAATACTTCGCCACCGTGTCCCGCCGCCTGAGCTGCTTTATCTGTCATCAAACCATGCGATGTTGAAACTATCGCAATACCTAAACCATCCAATACTTTAGGTAATTTATCTTTAGGCTGATAAGCACGTAAACCAGGACGACTCACCCGCGTAATCTTATCAATCGCAGGTTTACCAAGATAATACTTTAAAATTACTGTTATAGTCGCCTTCATACCTTCTGTTGCACTATAATCAATAATGTATCCTTCTTCCTTTAGCACTTTAGCAATTGCCAATTTTACCTTGGAAGCAGGCATTTCTACTTGTTTCTTACGTGCCGCCTGACCGTTACGAATACGAGTCAACATATCGGCAATAGGGTCTGTCATACTCATATACTTAAGTTACCCATTGATAGTGTCATTTAATTTTACCAACTAGCCTTAACTAATCCTGGAATAAAACCTTGCATAGCTGACTCCCGTAACTTGTTACGAGACAAACCGAATTTTCGATAATAACCATGCGGACGACCAGTAATACGACAACGATTACGAATGCGAGAAGGACTAGAATTACGTGGTAACAATTGAAACCTACGTCTTGCCTCATCCTTAGCTTCTTCAGTTGCCTGAACACTTGATAAAATTTCTTTTAATTTAGCTCGTTTAGCTGCATACTTTTTAACGGTATGAATACGTTTTTGTTCGCGATTAATAATAGATTGCTTTGCCATATTATTCTCAATTTCTAAACGGAAAACTGAACGCGCTCAGTAAAGCTCGTCCTTCTTCATCCGTTCGTGCTGTTGTTGTAATAATAATGTCCATACCACGTAACATGTCGATTTTATCGTAATCTATTTCCGGAAAAATAATTTGTTCCTTAATGCCTAAACTATAATTACCTCTACCATCAAACGATTTACCACTGAAACCACGAAAATCTCGAATACGCGGAATAGCAACGCTTACTAAACGATCTAAAAATTCATACATACGCTCACGACGTAGAGTGACTTTACAACCGATAGGCCACTCTTCACGAATTTTAAAATTCGCAATAGACTTACGCGCTTTAGTTACAACTGGCTTCTGCCCTGCAATGGCAATCATATCTGCCATTGCCTTATCAATAATTTTTTTATCACCAACCGCCTCACCTAAGCCCATATTTAAAGTGATTTTCTCGATCTTAGGCACTTGCATCACGTTATCATATTTAAATTGTTCTATGAGTCGCGGTATGACTGCTTCGTGATAATATTTTTGTAATCTTGCCATATTAAACCTTTTAAGTTAAAAGAAAAGCGGATATAACTTGCGATTTTCTTTTACTTTTTAACTATCTAATACTTCACCGTTGGACTTAAAATATCTCACTTTTTTACCATCAGCAAGAAATTTAAAACCTACTTTATCTGCCTTATTTGTGGCAGGATTGAGTAATGCAACGTTAGAAATATGTATCGGCAATTCTTTATCAATAATACCACCAGGTACATTGCGAACGGGATTAGCCTTAGTGTGCCGTTTAACGACATTAATTCCTTCCACTACAACATATTTATCATCAATAACGCGAAGTACTCTGCCATTTTTGTCTTTGTCTTTGCCCGTAATGACAACGACATCATCTTCTTTTTTTATTCTACGCATAGTTGTAAATTACCAATTGCTTTATCAAGTACCAACTCGATAATGGCTTGAATTACACTTATAACACTTCTGGTGCAAGTGAAATAATCTTCATAAAGTGTTCGGTTCTAAGCTCACGTGTGACAGGGCCAAAAATACGTGTGCCTATGGGTTGTCGTTGATTATTAAGTAAAACGGCTGCATTATTATCAAATCGAATGACAGAACCGTCAGCACGTCTAATACCTTTGCGTGTTCTGACGACTACAGCGTTATAAACATCCCCTTTTTTCACTTTGGAACGAGGGATAGCTTCCCTGATGCTGACTTTAATAATATCACCAATTCTTGCATAACGACGATGTGACCCACCTAATACTTTGATACACATTAACCGACGTGCGCCACTATTGTCAGCGACATCGAGTTGGGTTTGCATTTGTATCATGGTTTTATAACTCTCCAATTACGGTGAATGTGACCGCCCACAAAAGACGAGAATAATAACATTAAATCATAGCTATGAGAATAGGTCAGTCTCATTTATTTGAACACTGCAAACTTTCGCCTAGCTTATTTTCTCAGAATTTAGCCATGCGCAAGGACACAAACGCCGCCATAGCAGGCATTAAACAATCACCGCGCGTGTAATAATTTTATGTAAACGCCATGATTTTGTTTTAGAAAGTGGACGACATTGCTCAATTGACACCACATCACCTTCTTGACAATCATTATTCTCATCATGGGCGTGAAACTTTGTTGAACGCTTAATATACTTACCATACTTTGGATGTTTTACCGTACGCTCAACCAACACCGTAACCGTCTTGTGCATCTTGTTACTGATTACACGCCCAGTTTCAGTGCGAGCTCCCCTCTCTTGAACATTAGATTCTACCGCTTCACTCATACTGTACTACCTTTTTTTTCATTTAATACGGTCTTAATACGAGCTATATCGTGCCGTATCACCTTAAATTGATGATATCGGTTCAACCGATCGTTACTTTTTTGCATCCGCAATTTAAATTGCTCTCGCATAAGTTCTAGTAATTCTTGCTTTAATTCAGCAGTATTTTTACTACGAAGTTCACTTGCTTTCATTACATCACCGTGCGGCTTACAAAGGTGGTAGAAATAGACAACTTGGCTGACGCTAAACGAAAAGCTTCGCGAGCATCATTTTCGGGTACACCCTGTACTTCGTACAAAACCTTACCCGGTTGGATTAATGCAACCCAATATTCCACATTACCCTTACCTTTACCCATACGTACTTCCAAAGGTTTCTTGGTAATAGGCTTGTCTGGAAAAATGCGAATCCACACCTTACCGCCCCGTTTCAAATAACGGGTAATGGTACGTCGTGCTGCTTCAATCTGTCTTGCCGTGATACGACCACGGCCTGTCGCTTTTAAACCGTATTCACCAAAACTAACTTTATTACCGTTCATCGCCAATCCACGATTACGGTTTTTCATTTGTTTTCTGTATTTGGTGCGATTAGGCTGTAACATGTCAATTATCCCCTATTTACGCCCTGCACTGACTGCATCACTTGATGACTCTTGTAAAGCATGTTTTCCTAATATTTCACCTTTAAAAATCCACACTTTAACACCGATTACACCGTAAGTGGTATGCGCTTCTGCAAAACCATAATCAATATCAGCACGTAAAGTATGCAAAGGTACACGCCCTTCACGATACCATTCTACACGCGCAATCTCGGCGCCATTCAAACGTCCACTTACATTAATTCGAATACCTTGAGCACCCAAACGCATCGCATTACTTACCGCACGCTTCATTGCTCGTCTAAACATAATACGACGTTCTAATTGTTGAGCAACACTCGCTGCAACTAATGTTGAATCTAATTCAGGTTTACGAATTTCCTCTACACTTAAATGTACAGGAATCGCCATCATTTCAGAGACTTCCTTACGCAAAGCATCAATGTCTTCACCTTTTTTGCCGATTACAATACCCGGACGTGCAGTATGAATAATGATACGTGCATTTCGCGCAGGTCTTTCAATACGTACTTCACTGACGGACGCTTGTGCTAGTTTACTCTTAATGAATTCGCGCACTTTCAGATCAGTATTCAAATAGTTTGCGAAGTCCTTACTACTTGCATACCATTTAGACGACCAATCTTTAACAATGCCTAAACGAATACCAGTAGGATGTACTTTTTGCCCCATACTGCTTTTCCTCTTTATAATTAACGATCTGAAAGTATAATTTCAATATGACTAGTACGCTTAAAAATTCTGTTTCCACGTCCCTTGGCACGCGCATGCATACGCTTCATAACTGGGCCCTCGTTGACACAAATAGTTGCAACAAGTAATTCATCTACATCTGCACCTTCGTTATGTTCTGCATTAGCGATAGCAGCATTTAGTGTTTTTTTAATTAAATCAGCAGCTTTTTTATTACTAAAATTCAATATATTCAATGCTTTCTCCACTTGTAAACCCCGAATTTGATCGGCAACCAAGCGGCACTTTTGTGGAGAAATATGTGCATATTTATAAATACTAGAAATTTCCATATCAGCTATCAACCAACTATCAGTTATCAGTGATTAATTACCGGCTATCAGTTAGCAATGAACCTTAGCTACCAGTTATTTTCGTTTTGGGCTGATAACCAACTGATGGCCTAAATTTATTTAGATTTTTTATCAGCGACATGTCCGCGATAAGTACGCGTGATAACAAACTCGCCTAATTTATGTCCTATCATGTTTTCAGTCACAAAAACAGGAACATGTTGTTTTCCATTATGAACTGCAAGTGTTAAACCAATCATTTCAGGAATAACCATCGAACGACGCGACCATGTCTTAATTGGGCGTTTATTGTTATTTGCCTGAGCGGTTTCCACTTTTTTCAGTAAATGTAGGTCAATAAAAGGACCCTTCTTAATTGAACGTGGCATCTTGTTACCAATAAAAATAATGCTTAGGGTTAATCGTAAAATCCATTCACTTATTTAAAATTCTAGTGAATTGAGCGTTACCAACGCCTTTATTTGCGCCGTTTAATAATCATGTTTCCAGTACGTTTATTGTGTCGTGTCTTTGCACCCTTAGTTGGAAATCCCCAAGGGGTCACAGGATGACGACCACCGGAAGTTTTTCCTTCACCACCACCATGTGGATGATCAACCGGATTCATTGCTACACCACGCACCGTTGGTTTAATACCCCGCCAACGACTTGCACCTGCTTTACCAAGTGACACAAGATTATGTTCAGTATTACCTACTTCACCGATTGTTGCACGACATTCAGCTAACACTTTACGCATTTCACCTGATTTTAAACGTAAAGTCACATGCTGACCTTCGCGAGCGACCAATTGGGCTGAAGTGCCTGCACTACGGGCAATTTGCGCGCCTTTACCAGGTTTTAATTCAATGCAATGGATAGTACTACCTACGGGAATACTACGCAAAGATAAACAATTACCTACTTTAATCGGTGCAGTATTTCCCGATAATATGTTATCACCCGCATTCAAACCTTTAGGGGCAATAATATATCTACGTTCTCCATCTACATATAAAACTAAGGCAATATGTGCACTCCGATTAGGATCATATTCAATGCGTTCAATTTTACCTTCAATACCGTCTTTATTACGTTTAAAATCAACCAAACGATAATGCTGTTTATGCCCACCACCGTGATGACGGACAGTAATACGTCCGGTATTATTACGCCCGCCTGTTTTAGTTTGTTTCTCTAACAAAGGTGTGTGCGGTTTACCCTTATGTAAATTGGGAGTTGCAACCTTAATTACAAAACGCCGCCCCGGAGAAGTAGGCTTTAATTTGACAAGCGTCATAACAACGAATCCTTTTTGCTTAAACCAATAAATCTAACTAATTAGATTATTATTGCGTAGTCAATTTTTATTCTAGACCAAAATTAATATCAAACCCTTCCGCCAAACCAACATAAGCTTTCTTCCAGTTAGCTCGTCTACCGCGCACCCGTCCAAAAGTTTTTTGCTTACCTTTAACGTTTAGGGTACAAACATTTTTCACCTTTACTTCAAATAATAATTCAACAGCTTGTTTAATTTCTTGTTTGGTTGCATCGTTGACGACTTTAAACACTACTTGATTACGCTGTTCTGCCGCATTATCAGCCTTTTCTGACTGATGTAAGGCAAGTATAATTTTCATTAAACGTGCTTGACTCATGCGAAACGTTCCTCCAGTTGCTTTAGAGCAGGTACTGTTACTAATAATTTTTCAGCACCAACCAAACTAACCGGATCAATAACACTGGCTTCACAAACTGCAACCCGATATAAATTACGTGCCGCTAAGTATAAATTATCATCATTTTTATCTGTTACAATCAAAACATCTTGTAAATTAAGTGTTTTTAATTGTGCTAATAATTCTTTAGTTTTAGGCGTTGAAATAGAAAACTGTTCAACAACAACCAAACGCTCTTGTCTCACTAGCTCGGATATGATGGAACACACCGCTCCACGATACATTTTTTTATTTAATTTTTGCGTATAATCTTTCGGTTTAGCGGCAAAAGTAATACCACCACCCCGCCACAACGGACTACGACTTGTTCCTGCACGTGCACGTCCAGTACCTTTTTGTCTCCACGGCTTTTTCCCACCGCCACTCACTTGACTGCGAGTTTTTTGTGCTTTAGAGCCTAAACGACCACTTGTTAAATAAGTTGTCACTGCTTGATGAATTAACGGTTCATTAAATTTAGCTGCAAAAACTTTATCCGAAACATTCACAACGCCCGCTTCATTTTGTAATTTAAGTTCCATTGTTCAATAGTCCCTTATTTAGATGAAGCGTTGTTTTTAGTTTTGACTGCTGGACGCACAATCACATCACTTTCGGGGGCACCAGGCAAACCACCTTTAATCAGCAATAAATTTCTTTCAACATCAACTTTGACAACTTCCAAGTTTTGTATACTGCAACGCGCATTACCTAAATGACCTGACATGCGCTTCCCTTTAAATACGCGCCCTGGCGATTGATTTTGACCAATAGAGCCTGGCGCACGATGCGATCGAGAGTTACCGTGAGTTGCGTCTTGCATTCTGAAATGATAACGCTTGATAACGCCCGCAAATCCTTTACCTTTACTCGTTCCAACTACGTCAACTTTTTGACCCGCATTAAACATATCAACTTTGATTTCGCTACCGACTTGAAGACTTGGATCTTCATCATTTACTCGAAATTCCCACAATCCACGTCCTGCTTCCGTATTTGCTTTGGCAAAGTGACCACTGAGAGATTTAGTCACACGGCTAGCACGACGCTCACCACAGGTTACTTGAATTGCTTTATAACCATCAATTTCTTGCGTCTTTAATTGTGTCACTCGATTAGGCGTTGCTTCAATCACTGTAACGGGAATAGATGTACCGTCTTCAGTGAAAATCCGCGTCATGCCACACTTTCGACCGACGATGCCAATTGTCATGATTTTAACCGATCCTTTTTTCTTACCGAATGTTACTAGTGTATTACTAATTCGGCAACTGCGACTGTAAAACAGTTGGGTGAATCTACGTAAGGCACGAACACCTTGCGCACCCAACCTCATCACGATTAATTCGATTTGTTTTTAGTAACAAAGTTTTCTAATACGGGATTAATCGCAACAACACTGGCTTGATTTTGATTCTTGCCGTGAAATATCCGTTGCTTCTAGGCGTATTTAAGAAAAATTCGTCAACTTTTCGATTAATTACTAATAAGCTTTAAAAATCAAATGCTTACCAATAATCAACCGAATTAATTTAACTTAATTTGTACATCCACACCCGCTGCCAAATCCAACTTCATAAGGGAATCAACAGTTTTATCAGTGGGATCAATAATATCTAGTAACCGCTTGTGAGTACGAATTTCATACTGATCTCGCGCATCTTTATTTACATGCGGTGAAATTAGCACGGTAAATCTTTCTTTCTTAGTTGGCAGAGGAATAGGTCCTCGCACTTGTGCACCAGTACGTCTTGCTGTGTCAACAATTTCGCGTGCTGATTGATCGATTAAACGATGATCAAACGCTTTCAGACGTATACGAATTCTCTGATTAGCCATTGATTTTTCCAACTGATAATTGACAAGGGGTGGTTTTGATAATGACTATCAATTACTCAATAATACGAGCAACGACTCCAGCCCCAACCGTACGTCCACCTTCACGAATCGCAAAACGTAATCCTGTTTCCATCGCAATTGGATTAATTAATTGCACAACCATTTTAATGTTATCACCAGGCATAACCATTTCGACGCCTTCAGGTAATTCTACCGAACCAGTTACATCGGTGGTTCTAAAATAAAATTGGGGTCTGTAACCTTTAAAAAATGGTGTGTGTCGACCACCTTCTTCTTTGCTTAATACATACACTTCAGCTTCAAAATGGGTATGAGGCGTAATTGAACCGGGTTTTGCTAATACTTGTCCGCGCTGAACATCATCTCGCTTGGTACCGCGCAATAACACACCAACGTTGTCACCTGCTTGACCTTGATCTAGCAATTTACGAAACATTTCAACACCAGTACAAGTTGTCTTTGTTGTTGGCGTAATTCCAATAATTTCAACTTCTTCACCAACTTTGACCACACCACGTTCGATACGACCTGTAACTACTGTGCCTCGTCCAGAGATGGAAAACACATCTTCAATAGGCATTAAAAATGCTTGATCAATTTGTCTTTCCGGCTGCGGAACGTATTCGTCCATGGCCGCTACTAATTTGATAATAGAAGGCACACCAATGTCGCTAGTATCTCCCTCTAATGCCTTTAAAGCAGAACCTGTAATAATCGGCGTATCGTCACCAGGAAATTGATAACTACTCAACAATTCCCGAATTTCCATTTCTACTAATTCTAGCAATTCAGCATCATCAACCATGTCTGCTTTATTCATATATACAAGAATATATGGAACACCGACTTGACGAGATAACAAAATATGCTCACGCGTTTGTGGCATAGGACCATCAGCTGCTGAAACTACTAAAATTGCACCATCCATCTGCGCAGCACCCGTGATCATATTCTTAACGTAGTCAGCATGACCTGGGCAATCTACGTGTGCGTAGTGACGATTAGCTGATTCGTACTCTACGTGCGCAGTTGCAATGGTGATACCGCGTGCTCTTTCTTCTGGTGCATTATCAATTTGATCATATGCTTTAAATTCACCACCAAACTTTTCAGCCATGCATTTGGTCAAAGCAGCGGTCAATGTTGTTTTACCGTGATCAACGTGACCAATTGTGCCAACATTAACGTGCGGCTTGTTGCGTTCAAATTTTGCCTTAGACATTGAAACGATCCTCTAAATAATTTTTGATTTACGATTTTTGATTTATGATCCGGATTCAAAATGCTATAGAGTTATTTTATGATTTTTGACTTTTGATCCGATGGCAAGCATCCAGAAATCAAAAATCAAAAAACAAAAATCAAAAATATAGTTTCCAATACGAAAACTATGAATTACTGATTCTTTTTAATTACTGCTTCTGCAACACTATTAGGTGCTTCATTATATTTCGCAAACTGCATTGTGTAACTGGCACGTCCCTGCGTTAAGGAACGTAAGTCAGTGGCATATCCGAACATTTCTGATAAAGGTACTTCTGCTCTAATCACTTTACCTGTTGGAATCTCGTCCATACCTTGCAAAATACCACGACGACGATTTAAATCGCCCATTACATCACCCATATAGTCTTCAGGTGTTACTGCTTCTACAGCCATAATAGGTTCTAACAAAACAGGACTTGCTTTCTTTGCACCTTCTTTAAATCCCATTGAACCCGCAATTTTAAATGCGGTTTCGCTAGAGTCAACGTCGTGATAAGAACCATCAAATAAGGTAACTTTAACGTCAACAACGGGATAACCCGCAATAACACCGTTTTGTATTTGTTCTTGTATCCCTTTATCTACTGCCGGAATATATTCTTTAGGAATAACACCACCGATAATAGCATTAACAAATTCGTAGCCTGTTCCAGCTTCTTTTGGCTCAATACGCAACCACACATGACCATATTGACCGCGTCCACCTGATTGGCGTACAAATTTACCTTCTTGTTCAACTGATTTGCGAATGGTTTCACGATAAGCCACTTGAGGTGCGCCAACGTTCGCTTCAACCCCAAATTCACGTCGCATTCTGTCAACAATGATATCAAGATGTAACTCGCCCATGCCTGAGATAATCGTTTGTCCAGATTCCTCATCGGTGCGCACTCTGAAAGAAGGGTCTTCTGCTGCTAATTTTGATAAAGCAATACCCATCTTTTCTTGGTCTGCCTTAGTTTTTGGTTCAACGGCAACAGAAATGACAGGTTCCGGAAATTCCATTTTTTCTAAAGTGATAATATTTTCTTTATCACACAACGTCTCACCAGTTGTCACATCTTTCAATCCGACTGCTGCTGCAATATCACCCGCTCGCACTTCTTTAATTTCTTCACGTGTATTTGCGTGCATCTGTAAAATTCGCCCAACACGCTCACGTTTGGATTTAACAGAGTTATAAATCGTATCTCCAGAATTCAATACTCCAGAATATACTCTAAAAAACGTCAATGTACCTACGTAAGGGTCAGTTGCTACCTTAAATGCAAGTGCGGCAAAAGGTTCTTCATCAGAAGAATGACGAACAGCTTCAGTTTGATTTGCATCATCCAAAACACCACGAATTGGAGGCACATCAACAGGAGATGGCATATATTCGACGATTGCATCCAGCATTGCTTGAACACCTTTATTCTTAAAGGCTGATCCACACAACGCGGGTACAATTTCATTATTTAGTGTGCGCATCCGAATACCTTGACGAATTTCATCAGCTGATAATTCGCCTTCATTGAGGTATTTATCCATCAACTCTTCACTTGATTCAGCAGCGGCTTCAACTAATTTTTCATGCCATTCTTGACAAATGTCTTGCATATCTGCTGCGATTTCGCGTTCTTCAAAAGTAGTGCCTCTGTTTTCTTCATTCCAATAGATGGCTTTCATCTTAATTAAATCAACTACGCCTTCAAAATGCTCTTCAGCACCGATAGGTAGTTGTAAAGGAACAGGAATAGAAGCTAATCTGCTTTTGATTTGCCCAACAACGCGTAAAAAATCAGCACCCGCGCGGTCCATTTTATTAACAAACGCCATCCGCGGAACTTTATACTTATTAGCTTGCCGCCATACCGTTTCAGATTGAGGTTCTACACCACCAACCGCACAAAATACCGCACATGCACCATCCAACACGCGCAAGGAGCGTTCTACTTCAATAGTAAAATCAACGTGTCCGGGTGTATCAATAATGTTGATTCGATGCTCAGGAAATTGTTTACTCATTCCCTGCCAAAAACAAGTTGTTGCGGCTGATGTAATCGTAATGCCACGCTCTTGCTCTTGTACCATCCAATCCATAACGGCTGTACCTTCGTGCACTTCGCCAATTTTATGTGAAACGCCCGTGTAATATAGAACACGTTCTGTGGTTGTTGTTTTGCCCGCATCAATATGCGCCATAATACCAATATTGCGATAGCGCTCAATGGGTGTTTTACGTGCCATTTTATTCAGTTACCAATTATTTCTGTTGCCAGTTTTTGTTCAGTTATCAAAATTGTTTTAGCTATCAATGACAATTATCTTCTATCATCGATAACTGTATTCATTGATAACTGCTCGCCAATAATTTTCTCAAATTACCAACGAAAATGTGCAAATGCTTTATTGGCTTCTGCCATACGATGAACATCTTCCCGTTTTTTCATCGCAGCACCTTTATTCTCATAGGCATCAAGAATTTCTCCTGCTAAACGCAATCCCATAGTCTTTTCGCTGCGTTTACGAGAATAATCCGTTAACCATCGCATTGCCAAAGCTGTACGACGCGATGGACGTACTTCTATAGGTACTTGATAGGTTGAACCTCCTACCCGTCGAGACTTAACTTCGACAATAGGGCGCACATTTTCAAGTGCTTTATTGAAAATATCCAGCGGATCACCTTTAGTTTTTTCTGCGATACGATCCAACGCACCGTAAACAATGCGCTCCGCCACAGATTTTTTACCACTTCTCATGACTGCATTAATAAATTTTGCTACTGTTTCATCTCTATATTTAGGATCAGGTAGGATGATACGCTTAGCAACAACTCTTCTTCTTGGCATTTCAATTTCCAATTTATAATAAATTGTCAATCAGCACCGTGTAAACGGTACATTCTTAAGATTTTGGTCTTTTTGCACCGTATTTAGAACGACCTTGTCGTCTCTTTGTAACGCCAGACGTGTCTAAACAACCGCGCACGGTGTGATAACGTACACCGGGCAAATCTTTAACACGTCCTCCACGAATCAATACCACAGAATGTTCTTGTAAATTATGACCTTCACCACCGATATAGCTGGTGACTTCCATGCCATTGGTCAAGCGCACACGTGCGACTTTACGCATAGCAGAATTAGGTTTTTTAGGGGTAGTAGTATAGACGCGTGTACACACACCACGTTTTTGTGGGCAGCCGTTTAATGCAGGGACACTACTTTTAGTGACTTGTCGTTTGCGCGGTTTACGCACTAACTGATTAATTGTAGCCATCGTTGCTCCAACATGGTTTTTTTGTGTACATTGAGAAAGAACTTAACTTCAACAATTATATGAGTTGAGTTTTTTTGATGAAAAGAATAGGAAATTTCATCAAGCTTTAAAAAGCGGTAAATTTTACCTACAGAAACAATACGTGTCAAGCATATTTATCTTCTACAAATATCACCTAATATGTGATAGTTCAACAATATTGCAAAGAGACACCATCCGCGCATTATAACAGCTTTTTTTACGCTGTCATCCTTTTATTTAACCATTTGTTCAAAATAATTAAAACGCGGTGGCTGTATTACGCTTCACTAAAAGCCGCAATTGCTTTTTCAAGTGTAGCGACTGATGATTTATTGTTGAGTTTTACGTTATATTTTATGCTGTTGCGTTCTAAGGAAAAAGTTTTACGTGGTTGGATAGGTGTGCCCTGATAATCGCGTTGTACTTCGATATATACACCAAATTCTTTAATGACTTCTTTGTAATATTTCAAGGCATAGTCAAGATTGATTTTGTTTTCGTATAAATCAATTAATGTTTGTGCATCAACGACATAATGAATCTCTTTTAATAACCAACGTGCTTTTAGTACTTTTTCCCATAACTCTGGAAACCAAACACAAATATGCATATATTGATCTTCGTTGAGTTGAGAAACGTGTCCGGTTATAAAAGCTGCATTAGTAAAGGCGTAAGGTGTCCAAAATTCGAGTTGTGCTCCGTTTTTTGCCACGCGCGTTATTTCTGGAAATATGAGATTGGGTTCTTGAATATGTTCAAGAAAATGCGCGGAAAAGATGTATGAAACACTTTGATCGACAAAAGGAAGAGGTTGTTTAACTAAATCTAACGCATAATCAACACCGGGTAATGCCATGATGTCGATACCTAAACACCCTTCCTTTTTATTACCACCACAACCAATGTCAATTTTGATGTCTTGTGGTAAATTTTCTTTGTCCGTTGTCATATGTAATGTCTTAATGATAGTTTGGTTAGTTGCTTTTTTGCCGTAACCCAGGGTCTAATGAATATAATAGTGCTTGTAATAGTAGAGAAACGTCCCTTTTATTGCGTGCATCTACTTCAAAAATAGGCGGATTAAAACCTAAAGAATGCAATTTTTGATGATAATCTACCAATTTAGGTTTGTCGTTTAAATCCATTCTTGTGACACCAATAGCGAAATTATTCCGTTTAATAAAATGTGAAAATGCTTTGACAAAAAACAGCATGTCTGACAGGGGATCAGTACGTGTGTTGTCAATTAATAAAATTAAACCCAATCCACCTTCCGCTAAAATTTCCCACATAAAATTAAAACGTTCTTGTCCGGGTGTGCCATATAGATGAATTTTATCACTACTAGGTAATTTCATCATACCATAATCTAATGCAACGGTAATTGTTTGTTTATATTTTTGTTCTTTATCAATTTCATTAGATTTTGCTTCAGTCATAACGACAGGAATATCGCTGAGTATAGAAATAGCCGTTGATTTTCCCGCACCGGAGGGACCTGTAAAAATTAGTTTGTAGTGGCTCATAATGAAAAATTGTAAATACAGGATTAAAATTTGTGAAACTCAGTATGTTCTGATGCAAAAACATGAGAATACAGATTTGCAATCCATTGCTTACCTTCTTGTGTCACTCTCAAGTAGTGTAGCCCGTCTTGAATATAGCGACTTATCATTCCCCAATAAAATGAAGGGTAACTCGTACGTAAATCCAAAGGGGAACTATAGCCTAATTGTGCATTAACACCTGTTTCTTGAAATTCGTAAAACAAAGCGGGGAGTTTACGTAGATAATGAGGGTCTGCCAATTGTCCTATCAAATCAGCCGATCGAACCAAACCCGGGTAAGAGGATGTACTTTGATGATCGGTATCGTCGGGTACGGGAAAGCGGGTTAATTCTATATTAGCTGCGATCACTTCAGCGTCAATAATCGGATGCCCTCCAAAACGTTCCCGAATAAATAGTTTGCCGCGATCAACATGGTAAGGTGCCATGGATGCATCGGTGGCACCGGGGGCTAAAATGACAAATTTATCTTTGATTCCAGTGGTATATTTGCCATCACGATCATCACGACAAATACCGCGTACATGCCCAATATCATGGCATAATAGGGAAATAATGAAATTTAACCAATCTCGATGTGAAACGCCACCTTCACGAATATGTTTGCCACGTAAAATTTCTTGTCCTACCAAAGTGACCATGATGGTATGTTCCATGTTATGGTACAACGCATCACTATTGGCAAAGTGTTCTAATGCCATGCGCCCCGCCCAAGCAATAATGGAAGAATTAGCCGCTTCCAAAGAGCCGTAATTTCGACGGTATGCTTTTTCTAGTTCTCCTACAAAGCCATCAATAACCAATTCAGTGGGAGTAAACATAAGTAAAAATCCCTTATTTTATAATAATTTACAACACAATTCTAAAGGTATATATTATGATAATAATTCCTTTACAAGGACGTTTCCTGCTTCAAAAAACATATTTAAATGTATGTATTTGATAATTCGCTTTCTG
>DYNN01000243.1 GCA_020721045.1 Thiomargarita sp.
TAATATTTTGTTACGTGCATTGGTAGATTCACCCGACAGCCCGCCCGCGCGGCGGCAAAGCGCAAATAAAGGGCTCTGTCGCAGTTGCTAAAACTTGCTCATGGTAGGTTTTGGTAAGTAAAAAGGATCGGGATTAATATGCACGTAGAAGTTGCAAGCTGTTCGGATATCGGATTAGTGCGCGATCACAACGAAGACTATATTGATAGCGATCAAACACTGGGTATCGTCGTATTGGCAGATGGCATGGGTGGTTATCAAGCAGGTGAAATTGCCAGTGAGATTGCGGTCAACACGATTATCCAAGAGATCACCAAGCCGTTGCTTAAACTGATACAACACCAAAGTCACATTAACGAACATTATTATCAACATCTCAAACAGTTGCTTGAACAAGCAGTTATGACAGCAAATCAGGTCATTTATCAAACGGCAGAAGAACAAGCACATTACCATGGTATGGGGACAACAGTCGTTGCTGCTATTTTTCATTTGGGTTTGATTAGTATTGCACACGTTGGTGATTCACGTTTATACCGTTTTCGCAACCAACAATTACAACAATTGACGATTGATCATTCAGTATTACAAGAATTGATTGATTGTGGCTTTTTTACACCACAACAAGCCCGTCACGCACCTAATCGCAACCTAGTTACACGGGCATTAGGCGTTGGACAAACCGTTATAGTCGATGTACAACAGTATAAAGTGGATAAAAATGACATCTATCTCTTATGTTCTGATGGGTTAAATGATATGTTAGAAGACGAAGAGATACAGACCATTTTGTTTGAGAATAACTATCAATTAAAAAAAGCAGCTCACGCTCTCATTGAGGCTGCCAATGCAAAAGGTGGCGAAGATAATATCTCTGTCATTTTGGTACGCCCTATATTTGACGATAACAGCGGTTGGTTGAAAAAATTGACTAAATGGTGGGGTAAGCAACAGCTTTTTTAAATCAATACAAAAGCATATAAATTTCTCAACCTTTTTGATGTCAACATTTTTTAAGAGATTAACTAGATTGTTTTATACATATTTAAATATATGTAATAATAGGTAATATGAATACATACAGACTGAATGAATTTGCTAAACTTATCGCTAAAACAACGAACACATTACAACGTTGGGAT
>DYNN01000244.1 GCA_020721045.1 Thiomargarita sp.
GTCGCTACAAGCTTTCGGGTGAAGACCGACACTACAGCAACAACTACGAATTAACCTTGAAAGGCTTAAAAATGGTACCTGAATTAGGTCTTTTTTTAAAGGATGAAGATTGAAGAAGAACCGGTAAACATATCGACAGTTGCTCGGGTTTTCAGTCTCAAGCCCAAGAGTCTTTATCATTGGTATCGCAATCATTTAAGTGATTATAAGCCTGATATAGAGAGCAATATATGGCATCCAAAATACTTGGAAAATGTAGATGAACAGACGGGAGAAATCACGCAAGGTAAACCATTGTACGTATTTAACCCCGAAAACATCGGGTTGAAAATGAGCATAGATGATAAGGCAATCGGGCACGAAGGATTCAGCATTTTGAGCAATGGAGAAACGGGTAAAATAGCCATGATGATAGAAAGTTGCAAAAGCATTGAGGTTTCTCAAGCAATTTCGTTATTCGGAAATGAGTTAAATAAAGTTGAAAGTATCAGTTGCGATATGGCAGCAGGCTATCTAAATGTTTGTTCACAGGAACTTCCTCGTGCAAAGGTTGTTATAGATAAATTTCATGTAATGCAATATGTGTATGATGCAGTTTTAGATGTACGAACAAGAATCAAGAAAGAACTATCAGGGCAATTAAGCAAAGGCAAGGAAAAGACAGAGCAAGACAAGGAAATACTCCTGAAATTGGATTTGCTTAAACATTGCCGTTACCGCCTGACACAATCACCTGAAAAATGGAGCGAAGCAGGAAGAAAAGTTATGTATCAAGTATTTGAAAATAATAACGAGCTTAGTGAAGCATACCAATTGACACAAAAATTTAAGAAGTGGTACGATATATCAAATCATATAAAGGCTAAATCTCTTATCATTCAAGAATTACATCAATGGTATTTGGAGGTAAAAAAAAGTGGATTTGATGAATTTACATCAGTAGTAAAAATGATAAGAAAACACGAATATGAAATTGTTAACTTCTTTGAATGCAAACAAACGAATGCAAAGGCTGAGAGATTAAACGGCAAAATCAACAGATTCATTTCTAATAATTATGGCATCAAAGACAAAGACTTTGCAATGTACAGAATCGCTAAATATTTTTCATAGCACCTCAAAAAAAGAAATA
>DYNN01000084.1 GCA_020721045.1 Thiomargarita sp.
GGTGGCGGATAAATTGAAAAGAAATTGGATTGGGATTGATCAATCGGTGCAAGCTATCAAAGTGTCTGAAATGCGGTTGCAAAAGCATCAAGATTTGTTTTCAAAACCGTTTGTTGTGCAACTCCACAAATATGACTATGACACGCTGCGCTACAAAGATGCATTTGCATTTGAATCATGGATAATTCAACAACTTGGCGGCACTCCGAATCTCAAACAGCGTAATGACTTAGGTATCGACGGACGCAATAAGGACGGTTTAGCGATTCAAGTGAAACGTTCTGACACTATTGGGCGCGAAGTTGTTGATAAATTTCAATCTGCGTGCAAGCGTTTTGACAATAAACTGTTTGAAAAGCAAGTTGCCGCTCACGAGCCCGTAGGAATTATCATCGCATTCAGTTTTGGCAAGGGTGCAATTCAGGAAGTGGCGCGGTTGAAAAATGAAGAAAATACAATCATTCAGTTGCTTAAA
Source organism: Thiomargarita sp. (assembly GCA_020721045.1). GTDB lineage: Bacteria > Pseudomonadota > Gammaproteobacteria > Beggiatoales > Beggiatoaceae > DYNN01. The sequence continues at coordinate 476 of DYNN01000084.1, forward strand.
GTTGAAGAAATCGTGCCCATTGCCAAAAAACCGAAGTTAAGCGTCATTTTTAATGATTTAGGTTTGACGGACAAAGGACTGCGTGAAATTGAATTTACTGCTAACGCCGAGTCTGAAGCGGGTATTGAGTTTTTTGCGTGGGATTTTAGTTATGAGCAATCAGAAGGTTTTAAAGCGGATGTTTTAATTGATAAAATCGGCAAACAATCGCAAACCTTCAAAACCGGCAATCACGTTATTGCAGTGAAAGTGGTTGATAATGAAGGATTGGAAAATTTGGAAGTGATTGAATTAAAAGTAAACGGAACTATTAAAATAATGTAGAGTTTCACTCGCCCTTTAAATACTATTCGAGCACCTCATGGCAATTCACACAGATCGACTCATTAATCCTGTCAGCACTTCTGAAGAACGTAAAGTGGATAAAGCAATTCGTCCTCAATATCTTGCTGATTACATAGGACAAAGTCAAATACGTCAACAAATGGAAATCTTTATTCCGGCTGCTAAATCACGTAATGAAGCTTTAGATCATGTGTTATTATTTGGTCCGCCTGGTTTGGGTAAAACGACGCTTGCTCATATCATTGCGCATGAAATGGGGGTTAATTTACGACAAACTTCAGGTCCTATTTTGGAAAAAGCGGGGGATTTAGCTGCATTATTAACGAATTTAGAACCGCATGATGTGCTATTTATTGATGAAATTCATCGTTTGAGTCCGGTTATTGAAGAAATTTTATATCCGGCAATGGAAGATTTTCAACTAGATATTATGATTGGCGAAGGTCCTTCTGCGCGTTCAATTAAATTGGATTTACCGCCTTTTACTTTAGTTGGTGCAACAACGCGGGCAGGGTTATTAACGTCTCCATTGCGCGATCGTTTTGGCATTACTCAACATCTGGAATTTTATAATTATGAAGAGTTAACCCGCATTGTGACACGTTCAGCACATATTTTAAATGTACCGATTGAACCAGAAGGGGCTGTAGAATTGGCTAAACGTTCACGCGGTACACCACGCATTGCTAATCGTTTATTGCGTCGTGTACGTGATTATGCGCAGATCAAAGCGGATGGTGTTATTAATTTTGCCGTCACACAACAGGCGTTAAATTTATTAAATGTAGATACTTACGGTTTGGATCTAATGGATCAAAAATTACTATTAGCGATTATGCAAAAATTTGAAGGCGGTCCTGTAGGCGTAGAAAGTGTTGCTGCTGCCATTGGTGAAGAAAAGGGTACAATTGAAGAAGTCATTGAACCTTTTTTATTACAACAAGGATTATTAATGCGCACACCACGCGGTCGTATTGTTACGCAACAAACATGGCAACATTTTGGTTTAACTATCAATAATCTCTCAAATAAAACTTGAATCTTTTGCACTTAACGAAAACTATTAGGATAATGCATGAAAGTCGATTGGTTAATTGTTGGAGCGGGCTTTGCGGGCAGTGTGTTAGCAGAACGTATCGCAAGTCAATTGCATCAAAAAGTGTTAATTGTTGAAAAACGTAATCATATTGCTGGCAATGCTTATGATGAATTTGATGAACACGGTTTATTGGTACACCGCTATGGACCTCATATTTTTCACACCAATGCACCAGCGATTTGGCAGTATTTACAGCAATTTACGCAATGGCGGAGTTATTATCACCAAGTATTGGGGGTTGTCGATGGTCAACAAGTTCCTATTCCGTTTAATATTAATTCACTGACTGCTTTATTTCCTCATTATTATGCCGAACGTTTAACGCAGAAATTAATTGAAAAATACGGTTTTAATGTAAAAGTCCCCATTTTAAACATTTTGGAAAATACACAAGACCCCGATCTTAGATTTTTAGCTGATTATGTTTATCGCAATGTATTTGAACAATATACTTTAAAGCAATGGCAATTGAAGCCTGAAGATTTAGCACCTTCAGTCACTGCGCGGGTGCCTATTTATATCAGTCGAGATAATCGTTATTTTCAAGATACTTATCAGGGTATGCCGCAAGCTGGTTACACCGCTTTATTTCAAAAAATGCTGGAAAATCCGTTGATTAAAGTGTTATTAAATACAGATTATCGAGAAGTGGCAGATGAAATTCAATACAAACGCATGATTTTTACCGGTGAGATTGATAGCTATTTTTCCTATGTTCATGGTAAATTACCTTATCGTAGCTTAAATTTTAATTTTATCCATACACAACAAGAACAATTTCAATCAGTTGGTACTATCAATTATCCCAATGAATACCAATATACACGCACAACAGAATTTAAATTACTTACCGGACAACGCGCTTATGGTAGCACTTATATAGAAGAATATCCGCAACCTTATGTTATTGATGAAAATATTCCCTATTATCCGATTCCTAAAGAAGAGTATCGGGCTTTATATAGAAAATATTTGGCTGAAGCTGAAAAGATTAAGCAAAAAGTGTTGTTTGTCGGTCGTTTGGCTGAATATCAATATTATAATATGGATCAAGTGGTTGCACATGCTTTAACTGTATTTAATAAACTCGATGTTTAACTTTTAAAGCAGTTTATATCGAACTCACGTTAATTTTAGTGCGCCCTAGGCTCAATAGCATTAAGTTAAGGAAATTTTGCTTCCCCCTTTATCAAAGGGGGATTGAGGGGGATTTTTTATATTTCAATTACTTAAATCCCCCCTGCCCCCTTTAAAAAAGGGGGGAAATGCTTAACTTAATGGAATTGGGGGGAACGCTTAACTTAATGGTATTGCGCCCTAGGCTAATTATCGATTTAAAAAATAAAATTGGCACGAATTTAGCTAGATATTAAAGTACAACTCCTCCTTTGTTTGGTTAGTAGTGAACCTCTCGTCTTTGTTCCCCTTTTTGATGAGAGGTTTTTTTGTCTTAAAAGCATTGATTAAATTTTACTGACAGTTGTGCTACACTGATCAACGGTTTTTAACTACTAAATTTTGGAGCGTTGTGATGAAATTTGTTAAATATTTGTTGCCATTATTCACTCTGCTAGACACTTCCCTAGCTTATGCTTATCCACCTTATATTGCTGTTGATTCTGCTGAAAATTTGTCGTTTAGTAACAGCACTTGTATCACTAAAGCACAAAAAGCATTAGAAGCCGATGGTTTTAATAAAATAGCTACCAAAGGCACAACAGTATTTGCTGCTTATCGTGATGCAAAAACTTATGAATACAAAGCGGCGATTAAATGTGTTGAAGATTCTGGTGTTATTATTGTCGCCGTCGTTGCGGATTCTTTAAGAAATATTAAAGCAAAAGCTCAAAGTTTACGTGTAACTATACAAAGTAATTTTTCAACAAGCAGTGCCTTCCAAAGTCAATCTTCGGACAGTACAGATGAAAATTCTGTTATGTGTGATGATGAGCCTTCATTTCCAGCCGAAACGATACCTAGCATTGCTAATTCTTGGCAGCAAACCAAACTATCAAGCGAGCAATGTGTTAAACGCGCCGAAATTGCGATACGCAATACCGGTTTTTCAGAAAATGTTAATTTTGGAAGCAGTTCCGTAACAGGAAATAATGGTCAATATACAGCCTCTATAAAATGCCTAGGAAAAGATGGAGTTATTTTATTTACGGTGGCAGGTACACCTGCAGAATTGACAGAACGATTATTGAAAACGTTAGAAAACAATTTTTAAATATTGAAAGATTTGACAACTGCACCTGAGTCGTCAAATCTTTGTTATTAATCAACTTTTTTCTGCATAAACTCCACGTTGTACCAAATAATTCAGAATTTGTTTAACACAAGCTTCTATCGGTTGAGAGGCTGTATCAATTGATAATTCTGGTTGTTCTGGCTCTTCATAAGGCGATGAAATACCAGTGAATTCTTTAATTTCCCCTTTTCTTGCCTTACGATATAAACCTTTCACATCGCGTTCTTCACAAACAGATAAAGGGCATTGGCAGTAAATTTCAATAAAATCTTGATTTCCTAGTAAATTTCTGACTTTATCTCGATCGGCACGAAAAGGAGAAATAAACGCAGTTAAAACCATTACGCCGGCTTCTAAAAATAATTTAGCAGTTTCTCCAACACGTCGTATATTCTCCACTCTATCTGCCTCAGAAAATCCCAAATCACCACATAAACCATGACGTACATTATCACCATCTAGTACAAAAGTACGATAACCCATTTGGTAAAGACTTTCTTCTAGCGCGTGAGCTAATGTCGATTTACCCGCACCAGATAAACCCGTAAACCATAAAACAACACTGCGATGTTGATTCAATTCAGCTCGGCGTTGTCGTGTTACAGTAGCATGATGCCAAACCGTGTTGGTGCTTTTTGTTTGTTCTGTCATTATATGAAACCTTAGTAAATTGATGAATTAAATGGAAGTGTGTTAAATAAGTGTCTTTATAAGCAAGCGTTATGCCACTAGATTATCGCTATTTTTCATCATAATCTGCCCATTTTACGAAAAATACAACTAATTATAACTTGATTTTCATGAAATTTCGGTTATTTTAATCGTCAATGATGACATATCCGAGTTTAAGTTTATAATATACATTTAGAATATGTTGCTGCACTGCAATGTTACCATCTACTGGCGAGCAACGATATCGTAACACTAAGTTATCATTGCGAATTTTCACTTTTTAATCAGGTTTATTATGAAAAATAATTCAGAAAAGACCACAGAAGGCACTGAACAACAAGACTGGTTACGTATTCAGCAACAATATTGGGAAGCTTGGTCAAGTTTAACACAACAAATCTTAGATAATTCAACTGATAATTTGGAAAAATTATCTAATACAGCCAGTTGGAGTGACACGTTAGAACAATATTGGCAAACAATTATGCCAGAATTACCTTTTAATAAACAAGATATTTTTAAAAAATTTATCGAACAAGGACAAAATTACTTTCAGACTAATGAGCAGTTTTTAAAAACTTTGCATAATTTATCTGGTATAGATATCAATTCATCTGACTGGAAACAACTTTGGGATCATAGTTTTGAAGAATTAAAAAGTAATTTCAATCAGTTTGTTTCTAAAGAACATCTTCGATTTTTAGAACCACCCATTAACACATGGTGGCGCACTTTATCTTCTTTGTCACTGTTGCCCGGTGATTTCTTGAAAAATTTTAAATCTGATATTTTTCAACAACCTAACAACACACTCACTGATACCATTGAATCTTTACTGTCTATTTCACATCATAGCTACTTGCGAGAATGGCAAACGCAAGTTCAAGAAAGTATACGTTTATTACTGCAATATCAACAATCACAACAAGAATATAGCGCATTTTTTAATAAAGTAGGTAGTCGAGCGATTGATCTATTACGTGATAAAATTACCATGCTTGTAAAAGAAGGAAACACCGTAGAAAATCTACGAGATATTTATCGCCTTTGGATTGACTGCGCAGAACAAGCCTATACCGAATTTGTTGCTACTGAGGATTTTAATCAAATTAATGCTAACCAATTGAATGCATTGATGGAATGGAAGCAACACGAACGCAAAGTCATTGATGAATTATTGGGTGCACTGAATATTCCTACACGCAAAGAATTAGATGCACTTTATCTCCGTATACATCAAATGCGTAAAGAAATAAAAGCGTTACAAATGGAACAAACGGGTTATACCATGGAAGATTTGAAGTATGAAATTAATGCGTTACGTGCAGAATTAGAAGTCTTAAAAACAACGACTCAAAAACCACGTAGCACAGCACAAAAAACACCTGCTAAACAATCGACTGCTAAAAAAATTGTGAATCCACCAGCCACTGATAAAACGGAAGACACACCAAAAGCAACAAAGTCTCGCAAAACTAAGCCTAATTTAGGAGAGTAGATCATGTTTCCATTTCAGGTCCGCCCCGATCAGGCTGTCAGAGAGTTACTTGAATTCAATCAAAAATTAGTCGGTGGTCTCAAAACTTTAGTCGAAATTGATGAAATTAATGTGGGTACTACGCCTAAAGAAATAGTTTATCAAGAAGATAAAGTAATTTTGTATCGTTATAAACCTATTGTTGATAAGCCAAATACAACACCGATTCTTATCATATATGCCTTAGTTAATCGCCCTTATATGCTTGATTTAGAAGAAAATCGTTCTTTAATTAAAGGGCTGTTAGAAACTGGGCAAAATGTTTATCTCATTGATTGGGGATATCCGGACAGTTTAGATCGTTATGTGACGCTCAATGATTATATTAATTGTTATATTCATCGTTGCGTTGGGATTGTATGTAAACGCTATGGTATCAATGAGATTAATTTATTAGGTATTTGTCAGGGCGGAACTTTTTCTTTATGTTATAGTGCTTTACATCCTGAAAAAGTTAAAAATTTGATCACAATGGTCACACCTGTCGATTTTAAAACGCCAAATAATTTGCTGAGTCAATGGGTGCAAAAGATAGATATTGATTTACTAGTTGATACTATGGGCAATATTCCGGGCGAATTATTGAATTGGACCTTTTTATCTCTAAAACCATTTCGTTTAACCGGACAAAAATATTTAGACATGATTGACGATTTGGATAATATTGAAGCAGCAAAAACCTTCTTACGCATGGAAAAATGGATTTTTGATAGTCCTGATCAGGCGGGTGAAACTTTCCGTCAATTTATGAAAGATTTTTTTCAAAAAAATGGCTTAATCAAAAATAAGGTCATAATTGGAAAGGAAAAAGTTGATTTAGCTAATATCACTATGCCAGTGTTAAATATTTATGCTACCGAAGATCACTTAGTTCCGCCGGATTCCTCCAAAGCATTACAACATTATGTGGGTACGCAAGATTATACCGAATTAGCTTTTCAAGGAGGACATATTGGCATTTATGTCAGTAGCCGCGCTCAAAAACAAGTGCCTTCCGCCATTAACAACTGGCTGGTTACGCGATAAAAATAACGGAAATTGATGCGGTTTAAACTTGCCGCATCTCAATAGTTCCTACTGTATAACCGGCACAGAACCCGTGTCAGTCGTTGCAGGCGTTGTCAATGTTTCCGTCACCTTTTTCTCATCAATTGCGATTGTGGGTACATCCAAAGCATTTGGATCAGAAATAACAGGTACATCGTTAGTTACAGATGTCGTTACTGTTTGTGCAGGTAGAATTTCGGTCACACTTTTCTTCTCAATATGTTCACCAGTAAAATAGGCTAAAATTAAACTGGTAATAAAAAAACCGGTAGCTAAAAAAGCTGTGGTACGGGTTAAAAATGAAGCTGAACCTTGTCCACCAAATACGGTTGAAGAAGCACCACTACCAAAAGATGCACCCATATCTGCACCTTTACCGTGTTGAATTAATACAAAACCTATCAATCCCACAGCAATTAAACCGTGCAATATTAATAATAAATCATACATGTTAAGTACCTGTACTACTTATGTTAGTCAATATTATGAAAATCAATTAAAAAACAAACAGGCTAAAGAATGCATTTCACATACTTTAACCTGTTAAATTACAACGTAAATATATTAATCACCAGCACGACAAATCGTTAAAAACTCCTCAGCATTTAAAGCAGCACCACCGATTAAACCACCATCGACATCTGCCATTGCAATGAGTTCTGCCGCATTACTGCCTTTCATACTGCCACCATACAAAATTTGTACTTTAGCCGCAATCGCTGCATCTTGTTTAGCAATGTGTTGACGAATAAAGGCGTGAACATCTTGCGCTTGTTGAGGGGAAGCCGTTTTTCCCGTGCCAATCGCCCATACGGGTTCATAAGCAATAACCGCGTTACTTAGTGCTGCAACACCGCTTGAATTTAGTACGGCATCTAGTTGACGTTGCACGACATTTTCAGTATTACCGGCTTCACGTTCTTCTAATAGTTCACCAACACATAAAATAGGGATTAAGCCACCTGCTTGTGTTTTAGTAAATTTCTTAGCCACTACCTCATCTGTTTCACCATAAATATTACGTCTTTCCGAATGACCAACAATGACATATCGGCAACCAAAATCTTTCAACATGCTGACTGCAATTTCACCGGTATAAGCACCAGAATCTTGCTCTGAAACATTTTGCACCCCACAAGCTACCGGCGTGCCTGCTAAACTGGTGCTGACTTGTGATAAATAAACATAAGGCGGGCAAACACCAACAGCTGTTTTATTGACAGTGGCAATACCTTGTTTAATGCCTTCTAACAGAGATTGAATGCTCGCAGCCGAACCATTCATCTTCCAATTCCCTACAACCAGTGATTGACGCATCACTACCTCTTGTATAAATGGATGTAAATTAGAAATAACAATTAATCAAGCACCCAGTGCTTTAAAGATATTGTCGCGAATTTCTTCGACTTTGCCAATACCTGCAATACGCACGTACTTAGGCGCGCCTGCTTCTCCGCCATTTGCCCATTTGGAGTAGTAATCTACCAAAGGTTCGGTTTGTTCATGATAAATAGATAAACGCTTTCTCACAGTTTCTTCTTTATCATCATCACGTTGAACCAAATCTTCACCGGTAACATCGTCTTTACCTACAACTTTAGGTGGATTAAAGATCACATGATAAGTCCGACCAGAACTTAAATGCGCCCGTCTGCCACTCATCCGCTTGACGATTTCTTCATCTTCCACTGCAATTTCAACTACATAATCAATTTGAACGCCGGCTTGCTTCATGGCATCAGCTTGCGGGATAGTTCTAGGAAAACCATCAAACAAAAAGCCGTTGGCACAATCCGCTTCCTTAATGCGTGCTTTCACCAAACCAATGATGATATCATCAGAAACTAATCCACCTTCATCCATGATTTTCTTAGCGGCTAATCCCAATTCGGTGCCTGCTTTCACGGCAGCGCGTAACATATCACCGGTAGAAATTTGTGGAATATTAAATTTGTCTTTGATGTAATTCGCTTGGGTACCTTTGCCTGCACCAGGACCGCCTAATAAAATTAAACGCATTATTTATGCTCCGATTCTTTTTACTTACCAAAACCTACCATGATTTTAGCAACTGCGATAGAAAAACTGACGGGTGAATCTAACATAACACGAATTTCATTTCGTGTCGTTTTGTGTAATTTTTGTCTAATATACGAACTGTCAGCACAACACGGGCTTGATTCTCGCCATAAAGTACGTGTTATACCTAAAATTACGAACACACCCACCATTGAGATGTCTTGGTTTTCGAGCATCTTGATGAGGTATTTTTTAACGCAATTAACAACAATGATATGTGAACTTGATTTTCATTCACACATTCGAATAATAATCTAAGTTGCTTAATCATACAAGCGGTTTATCGAATAGGGACATCAACACGATATGTTAGATTCATGGGCTACATACTTAACTCACGTTACGCACAAAGAGAATTGAATAGCATTGTATTATATTCTAATAGCTTATAAGGTAGCTAATAGTGTGGCATAAGGTTGAGATTACCAATAAGCAAAATCGCTGTTTTCATCAAATGAGTTGGGCTAAGTAATTTGCCCATTCTTTGTTAGCATCGCCAAAAACCAGAAAATGTGGATTAAGTAATGATTCTTTTGTATTGTAACGTAAAGGTTTTAATTCCATATCGGTTAAATAGCCACCAGCTTGTTCTACTACACATTGCGCGGCGGCGGTGTCCCATTCAGAAGTTAAGCCAAAACGTGGATAAATATCTGCTTTACCTTCAGCCACTAAACAAGATTTAAGCGAACTACCAATACTCACAACATCTACTTCCATGTTCAGTAACGCTAAAAATTTTTCTAACTGTGGACTACCATGCGAACGGCTTCCAGCAACGATAAGTCGATCGCTAGGACAAGCGCGTGTGGTAATGCGTGTCGCTGATTGATTAGGTTCTATTTTAAACGCGCCCGTGTCAATGCTGGCATAATAATTAACGCCAGTGACTGGCACGTAAACCACGCCTAAAATTGGTTTATGGTTATCAATCAAAGCAATATTAACGGTAAATTCGCCGTTGCGTTTGACAAATTCACGTGTGCCATCTAAAGGATCAACTAGCCAATAACGTTGCCATTGTTGACGTTCAGCAAAGGTAATTTTGGCAGATTCTTCTGATAAAATAGGTAAATCAGGGGTAATTTCTTTCAAACCTTGCACGATAGTATGATGTGCTGCCATATCTGCTTCAGTTAAAGGGCTTTTATCTGCCTTATGTTCAACATCAAAATCCGTTGCATAAACTTCCATAATGCGTTTCGCTGCTGCCTCGGCAATTTTGTTGACTGCTTCGAGTAATTGTGCTGGAAGTGCTGCTTCACCAGATGACATGAAATAATTCCTTTTTAATTAATTTGATAATGGTGCTACTGTAAAATAGTGCGACCTAATCCAGAAAGTCGTTGAATTCTCTGAGTTAAAGCTGTTTTAAATATTTTTTCATTTCCCCAAATATGCAAGGTTTGTTTCGCACGTGTCATGCCGGTGTAAATCAATTCGCGCGTTAATACCGGTGAATCATGTTCGGGTAGTAACAATAAAATATTTTTAAATTCAGAACCTTGACTTTTATGAATCGTCATGGCGTAAACTGTTTCGTGTGCAGGTAAACGGTTGGGTAAAAAATGACGAATTTGTCCGTCAGGCGAAGGAAAATAGGCTAATAATTCATTATTTTCATTCCATAAAATAATACCAATATCGCCATTGTACAATTTTAACGTATAATCATTACGTGTAATCATAATCGGTCTACCGTGATACCAACGATAATTACCTTTAATTTTACCTTGCGTTGTCAAAATATGTTCAATCAACCGATTCATCGCAATCACGCCATACGGACCTTGTCGCAATGCACATAAAATACGAAATTGTTCAAATGCTGCTAAAATTTCAGCCGGTTGTTGGGCTTGTAAATAAGGGGTAAATCCTTGAATTACATTTTTTGCTAATGTGGCTAATAAACGATCAGCAGTGACTAGAGGCGACCAATGAATGGCATCATAACGCGGTGATTTTAATAAAGCCAATGCTTGTTCAGCACGTCCTAAACGCACAGCTTTTGCCAATTGTCCAATGCTGCTGTCTTCACTAAAACGGTAATTTTTTTGCAATAATACAATATGTTGCTGTAGGATGTTAGCTTGTTCAGTAGAATTTTCAAGGGTATTTTCATTCAATGCGGCAGCACAAATATCGCCTAACACGGTTCCAGCTTCCACCGATGCTAATTGATCTTTATCACCCAATAAAATCAAACGTGCTGTGATAGGAATTGCTTGAACTAACTTTGCCATTAACGCCAAATCCACCATAGAAGCTTCATCAACAACAATCACGTCATAAGGCAATTGATTTTGTGCATTGTAAGTAAAATAAGGTGAATGGGGCAAACTACCGAGCAATCGATGAATGGTGTAAGTTTCTTGTGGCAATTGATGATTGATTAAATGAGGAGTTTGACTAATCGTTTCTTGTAATCGTGCAGCCGCTTTTCCTGTTGGTGCTGTAAGAGCAATATTTAATTGAGGATTTTGTGAAAATAGTAATTGTAAGATTTTAATCACAGTTGAGGTTTTACCCGTTCCCGGACCTCCTGAGATAATACAAAAAGGATATAAAATGGCAGTTTCAGCTGCAATTCTCTGCCAATCGACAGTTTCGTCTAATTTTGGAAATAATAAATTCAAATCATGCTGTAATTTGGCTTGATCGATATCTGGTAAGGGCATTGCCAAACGTCGTCGAATTTGTTGTGCTAATGACTGTTCATAATCCCAATAACGATATAAATATAAACGACTTTGTTCTAAAATAAGCGGCTTATATTCTCCGACTTTTCCTACAACATTACACAATTTCAATGCTGCTAACATCACAGCCGGTTCATGAATTTCATACAAACCATTTTCTATCAACAGAGGTGCTGCTAAATCGACACAAATATGTCCTTGCGCAGTGAAATAGCTCACTAAAGTAGCGGCAATTTGCAAAAATTCAGAAGGGTAATCAGAGAGTTGATTAATAAATTGCGCAAAATGAATGTCTAAATCAGAGAAGATTTCCCTTTCATGTAGTACATTAATCAGTTCAAGATTCACAGTGTTTCAACTATTAAGTTGGAAAGAAGTAAGGTTTAGCATTTAATCTTTCAACCAAAGTAAAGGTACTTCACCCGATTCTGCGTTTAACATCATAATCGTTCGTTCTCCGACAATACCATCTGCTAATAAATTATGCTGTTTTTGAAAATTGATCACCTGTTTTTTCAATGCACTGTCAAAATACGACGTTAATTCGCCTGCAACCCATTTTTTTCCCTCCACGACAGCCAACCGTTTACGCAACCACACTACAGATTCGGTAGACATACCTTGCTTTAACAGAGGAGCGGGCAATGTTGGCGGTTGCCAAAGTAACAAAAATTGTCCTAACCAATGACTGGCAAGTTGATCAGTAGAAAAATCGTAAGTGTCGCCTGTAAAATTCAGTGTGACGGTATGTTCGCGTAACTTGGTAATAGCAACTAAGTGTTGAGTGCCTTTATCTGAAATCAATTCAATCACAGTTGGGCGATTGTAACGTCGAATATCTTCCCAATCTCCACTTTTATATAAACAGGCAAGCCCTTGATTTGCAGCACGTTCACAGGCAGTATCTCCTCTGAGTTGGGTATAGTCTAACTGCCATTGTCGAAATAAGGTAATTAATGCAGTATCTGTGTTGCCTGTTGGGTCAATTTGTTGTAATAATTCGGATAATCCTAAATGTGAAAGTGATACTTTTTGTGCAGTTGTCGTATTAGATGTCGGATTGGCAGTGGCTTCTGTCACATGAATAGGAATCGTTTTAGAGGAAGTAGTCATTGGTAAAGAGACTATTTTTTGCGGCTCTATATCATGATTGGTATTGATCCACCACATGAAACTACCAAATAGCAATACGATAATAAAGATGGTTATTAACCAAACTGTTGAAGAAGAGCCAATGTGACTGACTGTTTCACCGCGCACTTCGCGTACTGCTTTACGCACAATATTATTGTTGATAGGACGTTGATTATTAACATAACCTCCCAACAATGCTCGATCACAAATGATATTAATTAAACGCGGAATCCCACTAGAATAACGATAAATCAGCCGCATTGCTGAATTAGTAAACAACGGTGCTTTAGCACCACTAATGGCTAAACGGTGATTAATATAAGCATCTGTATCTTTAGCAGAAAGTGGTAATAAGTGATAACGTGCGGTAATTCGTTGAGCCAATTGACGTAAATTTCTACGTTTAAGTATCACATTTAATTCAGGCTGCCCAACTAAAATAATTTGTAATAGTTTGTGATGCGTGGTTTCAAGATTGGTTAAAAGACGAATTTGTTCTAATGCGTCTGAGGTTAAATTTTGTGCCTCATCTAAAATCAACACTGTCTTACGACCGACAGAATGTGCCGTTAGTAAATAAGTGTTTAACGTATCAATAAAATCTTTTAAAGTGAAGATATTACGCTGATATTCAATGCGCAATTCATCAAATAATGCGGCGAGTAATTCCATTGAAGATAGACGTGGATTAAACAATAAGGCAACATCCACATTATCAGATAATTGTTCCATCAAACTACGACAAAGTGTGGTTTTACCAGTACCCACCTCTCCGGTTAATAGCACAAAACCAGTGCCTTCATTAATGCCATAAAGCAGATGTGCAAGTGCCTCGCGGTGGCGTTCACTCAGATATAAAAAATGCGGATCAGGTGTGATAGCAAACGGCGGGGTTTTTAATCCGAAATGTGCGATGTACATAGGATTCAGGCGTCCGCCCACGTGGAAGGATGTTCCATGAAAATTCTATCAGTCTGTTTGATAAACAAGTTGACTCTGATTTTCATTAATTTTAATAATCAGAAATGGTGCCCGGGGCCGGAGTCGAACCGGCACGGTATTTTGTACCGAGGGATTTTCTTACCCACTACAACTTTCGTTGCCATCATTTTCAAGAACATCAAAAATGAGTTTGGGGTCTGGACCCTGTCTTTACCTTTTACTATTTAGCAGTCAGGTAGGAGCCGTATGGTCTCTACACTTTTTCCCTTTTAAAAAGAGAACTTAGCTCGGCGTTGCCATTTAACAGGTTTCACCGAATTAGACTCCATTCACCTAGAGATTTCGCTTTAGGTGCTCAAATTAATTTAAGTCCCTTGCGTCTACCAATTTCGCCACCCGGGCATTTTTATGAGTTGTAATTTACAGATATGATAGCAAAATTACAGGATTGTGCAAGATTGCTTTTGGAGGCTGAGACCGGATTTGAACCGATGTCCACGGCTTTGCAGGCCGCTGCATAACCCCTCTGCCACTCAGCCTTAATACAGCCTAATCGGTCAATTCTGCAAAATAAATCTAAAGAAAACTGGAGCGGGAAACGAGACTCGAACTCGCGACCCCAACCTTGGCAAGGTTGTGCT
>DYNN01000156.1 GCA_020721045.1 Thiomargarita sp.
CAACAGAAAGCGAATTATCAAATACATACATTTAAATATGTTTTTTGAAGCAGACCGCATACATCTTTATCTATTGCACAACCGTTAGTTCACAGATTAGTGGCGCGGAGGAAAATATCATGCAAACCATTGACAATATTAAGCCCAGTTACCCTCTATTTCGCGATGACAACTATAAAGAGTCATTGACCGAAAAGCGAATTTATGAAGAAAAGTTTCCTGATGAAAAAATTCGGGAAGTTTTTGAATGGACGACTACTGAAGAATACAAGGAACTCAATTTTTCGCGTCAAGCCCTAACCATTAATCCAGCCAAAGCCTGTCAACCACTGGGTGCTGTGTTGTGTGCATTGGGATTTGATAAATGTTTGCCCTATGTACACGGATCACAAGGCTGTGTAGCTTATTTTCGGACTTATTTTAATCGCCATTTTAGAGAGCCGGTTGCGTGTATCTCTGATTCAATGACGGAAGATGCGGCAGTGTTTGGCGGACAAAAGAATATGTCCATCGGTTTAAAAAATGCCCACATGTTAGATAAGCCCGAGATGATGGCAGTCAGCACCACTTGTATGGCAGAAGTTATCGGTGATGATTTAAATGCGTTTATCAGTAATGCGAAAAGAGACGGTGCTATTCCGCAAGAATTCCCGACACCTTTTGCCCACACGCCCAGCTTTGTCGGTAGCCATGTCAATGGTTGGGATGGCATGTTTGAAGGTATTATTCGCTACTTTACCTTGAATTATATGGAAGGTAAAGTCATAGGTAGCAATGGCAAATTGAACATTGTGCCCGGCTTTGAAACTTATTTAGGTAACTATCGCGTTATTAAGCGTATGTTGGCGGAAATGGGCGTAGATGCAACGTTATTATGCGATCCTTCAGAAGTATTGGATACGCCGGCGGATGGTGAATTTCGTATGTATGCGGGCGGTACTACGCAAGCTGAAGTCAAAGATGCACCCAATGCTAAAGACACTTTGTTACTGCAAGCTTGGCAATTACCTAAGACCAAAAAATACATCCAAACTACTTGGAAACATGATTGTCCTAAAATCAATATTCCCATGGGCGTTGATTGGACTGATGAATTCTTGATGAAAGTGTCAGAAATTACCGGAAAACCCATTCCTGAGTCTTTAAGACTGGAAAGAGGACGTTTAGTTGATATGATGGCAGATTCGCATCAATGGCTACACGGTAAGAAAATCGCGCTTTGGGGTGATTCTGATTTTGTGTTAGGTATGACCAAATTTTTACTAGAAATGGGTACAGAACCTACACATATTTTGTGTCAAAGTGGTGCCAACAAACGATGGGCAAAAGAAGTACAAACCTTATTAGATTCATCGCCTTATGGCAAAAATGGACAAGTACATTTGGGCAAAGATTTATGGCATTTTCGTTCACTGATCTTTACTGACAAGCCTGATTTCATGATTGGTAATTCTTACGGTAAATTCATGCAACGGGATACTTTGTACAAAGGCAAAGAATTTGAAGTGCCTCTGATTCGGATTGGTTTCCCAATTTTTGATAGACATCATTTGCATCGTCAAACAACTTTAGGTTATGAAGGCGCAATGACTATTTTGACGACGATTGTCAACGAAATCCTGTCTCGCCTAGATGATGATACACGCGGCATGGGCACAACCGATTACAACTACGATTTAGTGCGTTAATACATTGTAGTCACTTGGGTAGATAGCTAAAATCTGCCCAAGCCCACTTAAAGGCGACCTCTTATGCCCAACGTAATGATTCGACAGTCAAAAGAAGGACAACTCAGTTTTTATATTCCGAAAAAAGACTTAGAAGAATTTGTTGTTTCAATAGAACATAACACCGCTACAGCTTGGGGTGGTCAAATAGAACTGGCAGATGGTTCTAAATACTATATTGAACCAATGAGTGAACCCCCAAAATTACCGATGACTATTAGAGTTAAACGACTTTAACCAGCTATTTTTTTACCCCCTCCTTAGTGTTAAAGTGTTCTAGGTAGGTCATTGAATATTAAGTTCTTGTCCTACCTTTTTTTTGAGATGCGCTTAAATTATATTTTGTATTTTTTGGAGAATCCATCATGGCTTTTTATATTAATCCCGAAGAATGTACTGCATGTGGTGATTGCGAACCTGTCTGTCCTACAAGTTCAATTTATTCAGAAAAAGGCATGTTCAAAATTACCAAAAACACCTGCACCGAATGTGAAAATGATTTCGATGTGCCTCAATGTATCGATGTCTGTACCGTCGATAATTGTATTTTACCCCTATAAGGTGATTAAATTATGAGTGCCGAACTATCTCGTGAATTGGCACTGCGCATAGGCTTAGCGGCGCGAGAACTGCCAGATACCGACCCACGCCGCTTAATGGATGTGCTGATTGCTTGTGTCGGTTTGCCTCTGACTGAAGGCAAATTAAATAATCTTAAAGTGAAAGATTTAAAAACAGCTGCTGAAGGCGAATTTGCAGACTTAAAGCAAGAAGCATTAAAATCTGCCCTTAACCAATTAAAAGGTGCGGATATGCAACCATTGGATTTACCTGAAATTGAATCTTTCAACGAAGGAGAGTTGCCTAATTCTGTACGGGTTGCATTTGCTTCCAATACCACTGACAAATTAGATGGACATTTTGGTTCTTGCGCACGCTTTTTTATTTATCAAATTTCCAAAGATGAAAAACGATTAATTGACATCCGCGCCACCCACAACGTGGTCGAAACCGATTTAACCGATGATAAAAATGCTTTTCGTGCTGAATTAATTGAAGATTGTCATATCATATACGTGATTTCCATTGGCGGACCACCGGCTGCAAAAGTAATTAAATTAGGTGTACATCCAGTAAAAATGCCAGAAGGTTTAACGATTGCAGAAGTAATCACCCAATTGCAAACGGTTTTAGCAGGCACACCACCCCCTTGGTTAGCCAAAATTATGGGTATTTCTATGCCTGAACGCTCATTTGGTAGTGATGAGGATGAAATGGCATGATTACGCCAGAATTGGTGACACAAATCGCGGATTTTATTGAACAACAAGGTGTGCAACAATTGGGTGAAACGTTAGTTCAACAATTGCGACAACAATATGCAGGTATTCATTTTACCTATTGTTTTGATGATGAAATTGTCGTCATGCAACCTGTTTTGGAACGGTCATATTTCAACATTTATTTAGTCGATGGGCATCAACATTGTCTTTGTTTAACCCCTGATTATCAGGCAGCAACCGGTTTAGTATTAGCCGAAATTACAGAAGAGTAAGCTAAGGAGCAAAAAATGGCAAAAATAGGTTTATTTTACGGCACTGACACAGGTAATACGAGAAAAGTGGGTAAGCTCATTGCCAAGCAATTTGATGAAGATGTGGTTGAATTATATAATGTTGCCGATGCTGACGTGGCAGAAGTAACAAAATACAACGCACTTATTTTTGGCACGCCCACTTTGGGAGACGGCGAATTAGAAAACAGTTGGGCAGCTTTTTTACCTAAACTAGATGACATTGATTTTTCTAATAAAACAGTCGCAATTTATGGTTTAGGTGATCAAGAGGGTTATCCTGATGAATTTGTTGATGCCATGATTTTTATCTACAAAAAAGTGAAAAAATTAGGTGCAACTATCATTGGTTCATGGTCAACTGAGGGTTATGAATATGTTAAATCACGTGCTGAAATTGATGGTAAATTCTTAGGATTAGTCATTGATCAAGATAATCAAAAAGATCAAACTAAAGAACGGGTTGTTGAATGGATTAATCAAATTCGGGCGGATTTATTGAAGTAGTTTTAAACTTAAGTATGTAGGGTTAATTTATAGTAAACCATTTACTACCAAAACATCGTATAAGCTATCAAA
>DYNN01000157.1 GCA_020721045.1 Thiomargarita sp.
AGGTAAAGTTGTGCGTTCCATCATGATATATCAATTTTAATTTTCTGCGTTCTAAATTATCTTATTTTCATAGCCTGAAGTTTACTCATCATTACACTCGTTACATTTTTTACCTTTCGTGCTCGCAATAACAGCTGTTGTTGCCATATTGGAGTGTACAATCAACAAAGTGCGCATAGGATCAATAATTGGATCAATCGCGATAAAAAGTACTAATGCAGCTTCCAAAGGTAATCCCAAAGGCGCTAAAACAATATACATTGTTTGCAACGTTACAATACCTGTTGCCCCTGCCGTTGCAATACCCGCAAATACAGAACCAATTAAAATAATAAGCAAACTATTGATTTCTAAAGATGTTTCATAGAGTTGTGCAATGAAAATGGTTGCTACGGCAAAATAAACCACATTGCCATAACGACAAATAACAATACCTAGAGGTAAACATAAATTGGTGGTGTTGCTATTCAACCGTAATTTTTGAGTGAGTGCAGAAATTGCAGAAGGGATGGATGCTAAACTACTTAAAGTACCCACTGCTACAATAATTGGATCAATTTGTGCCTGAATGGCTTTTTTAAAAGATAATTTGCTATATTTCCAAATAACTAAGACATTGGTAGCTAGAATAGTAAAACCTGCGATATAGAAGATAATAATAAATTTTATCATCGCAAAAAATATATCAATTCCTACTTTGGAAACTTGCCCAGCTAATAAACACATTAAGCAGAGCGGTAATAAATACATCGCTTTTTGAATAAACCACTGAAATGATTTATAAATCAATTCCATAAAATGAATTAAGTTCACATCATGATTACGTTCCGGTACAAATCCAATCGCAATTCCAAAAATAATCGAAAAGAAAATTAAACTTAAAGTATCTCCCATAGCGAGTGCTTCAAACACATTTTTAGGGATCATATTCGTCAGAAAAGTCATCACACTGGGAGCAGATTCTGTCGCTTCTTGTGGATGAGACAAAGACAATTCTAAATCTGGTGCAAATTCCGACGTTTTCACCACTTCACCTAAACTTGCACGCGTTTTACTGTCTAAATTGGTACCCGGTTGTCCAATTAGACCCGCCACAATGCCAATTGCACTCACAATGGTTAAGGAAAATAAAAAAATAATTGACATTTTCATTAAAATGTCACTCATACCTTGTGCACGAATGAGTTTACCTATACTAGAACTCACTGCCGAAATGAGAATGGGAATGACGCACATTTGCAAGAAAGTAAGATACATTTTACCAAAAGGTGCTAAAAAGGCTGCCATCGGTTGGCTGTAAGACCCTATACTAATACCTATAATAACTGCAATTAAAATTGTCCAAGGACTCAGTAAAAATTGAAAATTGAAACGCATGATTAAATCATCCTAATAAATTATGCCAAATGATATTGAAAATATCGCCATTAGTTTAAAATTTCTGGATACTCTCTTAATAAGTCATCAGCATTGTAGTGGAGATTGAGAGTTTTCAAAAATTGGTTAAGCCAGAAAAGCAGATGCGAATTCTGATGATTAACTGCAATTGCAATTGCATCTTCTGTATCCGTCAGTACAGCCGTTTGTACTTTTAACGCAGCTTCAGAATTACCAAATACAGCCCGCTTAATTTCTAATTCATCTCGATAAGCAGCAACCACACTGCCATTTAAAACCGCAGTGACCACATCTGCCCATTTTGGATATTCTATAACTTCTGCATTGGGGAACTTTTGGCGCGCAAAATCCGCATAAGAAGAACTTTGAATAACTGCTATTTTGTCAGAAATAGTTGAAATATTTTCATATGGATTTTTATCGTGGCTTAATTGCGCAATACGCAGACGATTAATTAATAATCCATGATGAAAAATAATATAAGGTTCAGAAAATAACACGCGTTTAGAACGTTCTAGGGTACGACTTAGTTTAGAGAGTCCAATATCTACTTGATTGCTGACCACTAAATCAACAACGCCATCAAAAGTTTTGGCACTGCGATCTAAGCGTAATTTAACACCTAATTTTTGTGCCATTTCATTAGCAATTTTAATATCTAATCCGTCTAATTGCTCTGTTTTTTTGTCAATAAAGAAAAAAGGCGGTGAATCAGTATTTAACATGCCTATCACTAATTCGCCTCGATCAATAATTTTTTGAATATCAGGTGGGTAATCAGTTCTACTGTGTGCAGACGGAGGTGGAACAACAACTAAGCTAGTGGTAGCATTATGTGTTAGACAATCAGTCAAAGGCGTAACCAGTTCAGTTTGTTGCGCTTGAAAACAACCATTTACTTTTGCCATTAACATATATTGTGATTCTTTATCTAATAACTGAATCACGTTTTTATGAGTACAACGACTTAATTTATCAGTTAAACAACGAGTTAAATCGATTGTTGGTTGAGTAGTATCACATTTTGCGCCTTCTTTAGAAAAACATGCCTGTAAACCTTGTGGCGTATTATCTGTTGCCAATTGTACAAATGTGTTGGTCAGATTATCGACAATACATTTTTGTAAAGTATTTGTAACAAC
The DNA here is from genome assembly GCA_020721045.1 of Thiomargarita sp. Lineage (GTDB taxonomy): Bacteria > Pseudomonadota > Gammaproteobacteria > Beggiatoales > Beggiatoaceae > DYNN01. The sequence goes on from DYNN01000157.1 coordinate 2,541, forward strand.
TGCCTCAGTTGTTTGATAAATGCAACCTCTTAATTGTTGTACAGAATTTTCAGTCCATATCGTGTCGGTCACTGTAACCGATTTTTCGGAATTGGCTTTAACATCTCGTTGTTTAGTTCCAGCGTAAGAAAGCACACTGATAAATAGGCAGCTAAAAAATAGGAATTTTATTATTCTCATATCACGATCTTCTTAAAAAGAGTTTAAATAAACGAATACTACATGATAACTAAAAAAATTTAATATCGCATTAAATTATCAGTCACATCACAACAATTGTTCAGGTGCTGCTTCACGAATTAACGCTCGCGCTAGAACAACCGTGGGATCAATTAATGGTACCGGGAAATGTTCTGATTTTAACGCCAATGGAATTTCTGTACAGCCCATGATCAAAGCCTGTGCGCCTTGTATAACCAATTCTTGAGCGATTATCGCTAATTCATCAATTGCTTGCTGCTGTATAGGATTAGAATGCGCTTTGATACCATAATTCTTATCATAAATTGCTGCATGAACACGTTGTTGTGCAACTTCATCAGGTAATATCACTTGATAATTTGCTAATACCAGTGGATAGCTGTTGGCGAGATAAGTGCCACAGGTGGCTAATAATCCTACCTGTTTAACGTTTGGATAATCTAGTGTGAGATATTGCCTAGTTTCTTCAACTATATGTAATAACTGCACCGGCAACTGTGCTTGTGCAATTAATGTTCGCAATGGCTTAAAGATAGCGGGTGCATGCGCACTGTTACAAGAAATACCTATCACTTGAGCACCAATAGTGGCAAGTTTCTGAATAACATGAAATAAGCCATATGCTGGATTGGGTAAGTTAGGATTTAGCAAATATTCAGTGCGATCGCCGATAAGATTTGCACAGGTGAGTAAATAAACTTCTAAATGATCTTGATCTTTTCCATAAGTGATTGTGTTATCAAAAATTTTCTGATTTAAATCAAGACCAGCATAAGGACCTACTCCACCCACAATACCAATGATTTTCTTTGTCATAATGATTTAAAATATATAAGTTGATTTTTTTGAAATGTGGTTTTGAACTAAAAAATAATTAATGGTCGAGTAGCCCCAAGGAACTTCCCCCTGGGGCTCTCACAGAACCGAACGTGAAACTCTCGCTTCATTCTGCTCTTATCACTCAACCTATTCGATTACCAATATGCGAGTAGTTGCGGGTTTCGTGTCCGAAGCGCTGCTACTCTCCGCATCAATGCCATTAAGTTAAGCGTTTCCCCCCCCTTTGGTAAAGGAGGCAGGAGGGATTTAAGTAATTGAAATATAAAAAATCCCCCTCAATCCCCCTTTGG
>DYNN01000158.1 GCA_020721045.1 Thiomargarita sp.
CCTTCTCAGGCGTAATTCTTGACTCGTTTGAGAGGGTTTAAATTGAGAATTGCTGACTCAATAGTCGTTTAGGGAGGATTAAATGAGAATTGCTGACTCACGTTGGTATTACATCATGTTATGATAGACTGATACGTTTTAAGATTGGTTTTTATTTTAATCACGCCATTTCTATACGATAATTTCGACTTATGACTAATCATTTATTTATCTTAGATACCAATGTGTTGATGCACGATCCCACTGCAATTTTTCGTTTTGGCGAACACGCAATTTATTTACCTATGGTTGTATTGGAAGAATTGGATGCAGCTAAAAAGGGAATGTCTGAAGTGGCGCGTAATGTGCGGCAAGTGAGTCGTTTTTTAGATGAGCTTATTGCTAAACATGCGGGTGATATTAAAGAAGGTATTTCACTACCTGCCACAGAACATACGCTGAGTGGACGTTTATTTTTTCAAACAGAAGCCATTCCGCACACTTTACTCCCCGATACTTTGCCCGGTAATAAACCAGATAATAGTTTACTTAGTACGGCTATTGCGCTGCAAAAGATTGATCTTAATCGAAAAGTTACTTTAATTTCCAAAGATATTAATTTGCGAATTAAAGCTTATGCTTTGGGTATTCATACGGAAGATTATTCTAATGATAAGGTTTTAGATGACGTTGATTTATTGTATACCGGTCAATATCTACTGGATGCCAATTTTTGGAAAACGCATACTAAAGAGCTAATCAATTGGCAAGGGCGTACTTTTCATAAAATTACCGGACCGCTGACAGCGCAATGGTATCCTAACCAATTGTTATATCATGCTAATGATGATGGATTTGAAGCAATTGTCAGAAAATGTCAGGAAAATAGTGTAATTATTGAGGATATTAAAAATTTTCGGACCGCTAAAAATCAGATTTGGGGCATTAGTGCGCGTAATCGAGAACAGAATTTCGCTTTAAATTTACTCACTGATCCGGAAGTCGATTTTGTCACTTTATTGGGTGTAGCAGGAACGGGAAAAACTTTACTTACATTAGCAGCGGGCTTAGTGCAAACTTTAGAAAAACAATTATATCGTGAAATTATTGTGACACGTGTAACTGTGCCTTTGGGAGAAGATATCGGATTTTTGCCTGGCACTGAAGAGGAGAAAATGACACCTTGGATGGGGGCATTAATGGATAATTTGGAAGTACTGAATCCCATGCCAACCGGTGAATGGGAACGTGCAGCCACTACTGATTTATTAAGCAATCGGATTAAAATTCGCTCGTTAAACTTTATGCGCGGACGTACTTTTTTAAATAGATTTATTATTTTGGATGAAGCGCAGAATCTTACTTCTAAACAAATGAAAGCACTGATTACACGTGCAGGACCGGGTACTAAAATTGTTTGTTTAGGTAATGTTGCTCAAATTGATACACCTTATCTCACAGAAACAACGTCTGGTTTAACTTACACTGTTGATCGTTTCAAACAATGGGCGCACAGTGGACATATTACTTTGCAAAGAGGTGAACGCTCACGGTTAGCTGATTTTGCATCACAATCGTTGTAAAATGAGATTTGGTATATCATTGAGGAACAATTCGTGACTGACACATCAATACATGGCGAATGGTCATCAAAATTTGGCTTTATTATCGCCGCAACCGGGTCTGCTGTTGGACTAGGTAACATTTGGAAATTCCCTTATATGGCGGGCGAATACGGTGGTGGTGCGTTCGTTATTTTTTACTTACTCTGCGTAGCCTTGTTAGGCTTACCGATTATGATGGCAGAAGTGTTATTAGGTAAACGTGGAAAACTGAGCCCAATTAACTCTATGCGCAAAATCACTCAAAATGCGCAAGTTTCATCACGATGGAGCATTATTGGATGGTTGGGTGTGCTAACTGGATTTTTAATTCTTTCTTACTACAGCGTGATCGCCGGTTGGGCATTGGCTTATATTCCACGTTTAGCATTAGGTACTTTTAGCTCTATCAATGAGTTACCGCCAGATCAAGTATTGCAATTTGTGAAAACTATTTTTAGCAATCTCATTTCAGACCCAGAACGATTATTAGCTTGGCACAGCCTATTTATGGGCGCAACCGTGATTGTTATTGCTTATGGTGTTGAAGCAGGTTTGGAAAAATCACTACGTTTTATGATGCCAGCGTTATTCGCCTTGCTCTTTATATTATTAGGTTACTCTATGGTCAACGGCGATTTCATGGCAGGATTTCATTTTATGTTTGACATTGATTTTCATCGCTTTTTTTACCCACACTGTACACCAACCGCTTGTGAATTTAATGGAGAAGCCCCATTAGCTGCTATGGGACAAGCATTTTTTACCTTGAGTTTAGGCATGGGCGCGATTATGGTATATGGTGCTTATTTACCAAAACATGCAAAAATTGGTGAAATTACTGCAATTGTTGTGATTGCCGATACCTTAGCAGCTTTGCTCGCTGGGTTAATTATTTTTCCAATTGTATTTAGTAATGGATTAGACCCCAATCAAGGGGTTGGCTTAGTCTTTCACACGTTACCGATTGCTTTTGGCAAAATGCTAGGCGGCAGTATTTTTGGTGCTTTATTTTTCTTATTATTGGTATTAGCGGCGTGGAGTTCAGCGATTTCTATTATAGAACCTATTGTTGCATGGCTGATTGAATCGAAAAAAATGAGTCGTTTAAGCGCAGCATTGCTCTGTGGCGGCATTGCTTGGATGGTGGGCTTTGTGACTATTTTATCCTTCAATTTATGGCAAGAAGTCAAGTTATTGCCCATGATCCCCCTACTTGCTGACAAAACACCGTTTGATTTAATTGACTTTTTTACTTCTAATGTCATGTTACCTGTAGGCGGCTTACTTATTGCCCTATTTGTCGGATGGGTACTACCTGCACGCATTGTATCAGAAGAATTAGAAATGACTGAAAATCAGTTAAAATACCGCTTTTTCCGTTTTCTATTACGCTTTATCGCCCCATTGGGTATTGGATTAGTCTTGTTAAATTTAGTGGGTATTCTTTAAAATAGGTTTAAATCGTGACGCATATTCATAAAACAGCATTAGTGCCTTATTCCATTGATAACATGTTTAATTTAGTCAATGATATTGAAAGTTATCCCAAATTTCTACCTTGGTGTAAACAAGCAACTCTCTTATCTCGTAACGACACTGATGTGATTGCTTCCATTACCATGGGTAGCGTTGCCTTAGAAAAAACATTTACCACGACAAACACGATTAAAACCAATGAATTCATTGAAATGCGTCTATTAGAAGGTCCTTTTAGTCACTTAAAAGGTGCGTGGCATTTCCATCCGATAGGTAATGAAGGTTGTAAAATTTCTCTTGATATGCACTTTGAAATTTCTAATAAAATATTACGTATAAGCTTAGGTCCGATTTTTACCAAAATTATCAATAATTTAATGGATGCTTTTATTCAACGTGCAGGCGAATTATATGGACACGATTGAAACGATTCAAGTTGAAGTTGCCTATGCTCAACCGACGAAACAAATGTTAATTCCAGTCACAGTTTTAGAAGGTGCAACTGTAAGCCAAGCAATTGAAAATTCTGGAATTTTAGTGCATTTTCCTGAAATTGATTTGCAAAAAAACCGAACCGGCATTTTTAGTAAACCCGCCACATTGCAAACTGTTTTGCGTGAAGGAGATCGGGTAGAAATTTATCGTCCTTTGATTGCTGATCCCAAAATGACTCGTAAACAAAAAGCAACAGACGAAAAAACTTACTGAATAACAGTAAATAAATTACCTATTGTTAACGATTTAATTATAATGAGCTTAACTAGATTGCTTTACATATATTTAAATGTATGTAATAATAAATGGGTA
>DYNN01000245.1 GCA_020721045.1 Thiomargarita sp.
ACTTGTTTATTATTACATACATTTAAATATATGTAAAGCAATCTAGTTAAGCTCACATATTATCACCGCCCATTCAACCCGATGGACAAGATTCTTCTATTAAAGCATTCCATTTAATTAACGCAGCATTGGCAGATAATCCACAATTTTTTGAATGGGTACATCTCCAAGAAGACGGTACCCCATTTGATGCAGAAATCAGTTTAAGCAAAGTAGAAGTTGACGAATCCATCTATTTACAAGTTATTATTCGTGATGTCAGTGAACGTAAACAAGCAGAAGCAAACAAAATTCGTTTGATCCAAGCGCAAGAAGCCAAAGAAGCCGCATTATGTTATACCCGTACAATTGAAGAGAAAAATAGCGAATTAATTCAACTTAATCAAGATAAAAACGAATTTTTAGGTATTGCTGCTCACGATTTAAAAAATCCATTATCAGCGATTCTAGGACTTGCCAATATCATGGTTGAAGAAAAGGGGGAATTACCCAGTGAAGAAATATTAGAATATGCCACGCTCATTGAAGACAGTTCAAGTCGAATGTTCAATTTAATTACTAACTTACTAGACGTAAATGCGATTGAGTCGGGTAAAACTAATATGAAATTGGAACATGTGGATATTTTACCTATTATAGAAAAATTAGTGCACGCCTACATTGATCGCGCTAAAGCAAAAGATATTACAATAGAATTTCAAGCTAATCATACACAACATTTTGCCTTATTAGACCAAGAAATAATCCATCAAGTGCTTGATAATCTGATTTCTAATGCTATCAAATATTCGCCTTATCACAAAAAAGTCATCGTAAAATTATTAATGATAGGCGATCAGATTCGTTGTGAAATTCAAGATGAAGGGCCCGGGCTGAGCCAAGCTGATCAACAGAAATTATTTGGAAAATTCACCCGATTAACAACAAAACCAACGGGTGGTGAGCATTCTACAGGTTTAGGTTTATTCATTGTCAAAAAATTAGTGATAATGATGAATGGAAACGTAGGTTGCGAAAGTGAATTAGGTCAAGGCGCAACATTTTTTGTTAGTTTTTTAAGAGTTTAACTAGATTGCTTTGAATATATTTAAATGTATGTAATAATATGTACTATGAAC
>DYNN01000246.1 GCA_020721045.1 Thiomargarita sp.
TTCACTCAAGTTCTGGCTTTTGCAAAGTTGTTTTTTGGGGTGCTTGCAGTATAGCCAAAGCCAAGGCGCAGTTGGAAAAAGCGGTTGCCTACGCTGGATAAAATCAACCACGGATTGCACGGATTACCACAGATGGGAGAGCTGCTTCGCCGCGTTGCAGGCTGCGGGTTGCGGGGTTCAGGTTAATGTGGCCGCGAGCGTGTTGGTGCCCACACTTCATCCTTCAAACCTTTAGCCTGCTTCATTCGTGCAAATCCGTGGTTCAAAACCCACTTGATCCTTCAACCTTTCTCTAGCAACCAGAAACCCCGAATTAATTAGGATGATAACATGAAAAATAATAATAATTCTCTTAAAAAAGATATTCTTCTTGATAAGGTTTCCTTTGCAGCTAAAAAACTATGCTTAAAATATAATGTAAAAAGACTTGGTGTTTTTGGATCTGTTGCGAGGAAAACTGATTCTTCCGCAAGCGATATTGATTTGTTCGCAGAATTTGATAATCCAACGCCTGAGAATATGCCTGAAAGGTACTTTGGATTCTTACAAGAAGCAAAGAGAGCTCTCGGCCGAGAAATCCAACTCCTTACCCCAAAAATGGTAAGGAATCCCTTTTTGATAAAATCAATTAAAAGAGACATGGTTATAATCTATGGATGAATATTCGCTTAAGTGTTATTACGATGCATTAATGGCAGCAATTTCGATTGAGAAATTTTGTGAAAATACAAATTATGATGGCTATTGTGACAATGAAATATTGGCAGCAGCGGTTGAAAGAAAATTCGAAATAATTGGGGAGGCATTAAATAGAATAAAAAAGCACGCTCCCGAGGATTTACTAATGGTTCATGATTGGCCTGAAATAATCGGGTTTCGCAATTTGCTTGCACATGCCTATGACAGAGTAGATGATGCCATAGTTTGGGGGATTATCTCAAGGCAAATCCCATCTTTCATAACACAATTAAAATCTATTGAAGGTTTCAACCAATATGTTTAAGTTAAGCTACTGCAGAAAGGATACTTAAATATATTTAAATAATTGCGGAAGTAAAAAATCACCCAAACCTTAAAACAGATTCCATCCGTGGTTTAAAATTCAACCCGCA
>DYNN01000159.1 GCA_020721045.1 Thiomargarita sp.
TGCCTCCAAAGCATCAGGTTGGGAGTTCGAGTCTCTCTTGGCCTGCCATTTTTTTTAACCCTGTTAATTTTTAAGAAATTTAGGGTCACTCTATAATGAACGCAAAAACAGATGCCGCAGTTTCCAATAAATTGGATACACCTAAATGGTTATTTTTCATAATATTATTGGCTGGCGGAATTTTCGGTTTCTATTTCTTTGAAGAACATTCCCTTTTGTTGCGTGTTATCTCTCTGTTGGCAGTGATAGGTCTTGCGGTTTATATTGCATCCACAACAGAAAAAGGACGTAATACGTTGGGGTTTGTGCGAGAAGCGCAAATTGAAGTACGGAAAGTGGTTTGGCCTTCTCGTCAAGAAACATTACAAGTCACAGCTATTGTCATTGGCATGGTTGTTTTAGTTGCTATTATGATATGGCTTTTTGATAGTATCCTCATGTGGTTGGTCGGATTATTGACCGGTCATGGAGGTTAATAAATGGCAATGCGATGGTATGTCGTGCATGCCTATTCCAATCATGAAAAAAATGTAAAGCGTTCACTGGGCGAACGTATTGCGTTGGCACATACAGAATTAGCTAAGTGTTTTGGGCGTGATAGTGAAGAAAATTTAAATATTTTAGTACCCAGCGAAAATGTCATTGAGATGCGCGATGGGCAAAAGCGAGATAGTGAACGTAAGCTTTTTCCCGGATATGTGTTAGTTCAAATGGATATGAATCGCACGGATATTGAAAGCGAAGTTTTACGTAATGAATTAAAGAATGAAGTATGGCATCTTGTTAAAGATACACCCAAAGTCATGGGATTCATTGGTGGTACACAAGAAAAGCCAGCACCTATTTCTGAAAAAGAAGCACAAGCCATTTTGCAGCGTGTACGAGAAGGTGCTGAAAAGCCACGTCCTAAGGTATTATTTGAAGTGGGTGAAGTGGTTAGGATCACCGATGGTCCTTTCAATGATTTTAATGGCGTTGTCGAAGAAGTCAATTATGAAAAAAGTCGTCTTCGCGTTGCCGTGTTGATTTTTGGGCGTTCTACTCCAGTAGAGCTTGAATTTGGTCAAGTCGAAAAAGAATAATACACTTCATTATTACATGCTCATACATTCCTGTTTTATAATCACGTATAATTTATATATTTGGGGAGCCTAGCGGCGTTTGACCCAAGGAGAGTTGTTATGGCAAAAAAAGTACAGGCTTATATTAAGCTACAAGTTAAAGCAGGACAGGCTAATCCTAGTCCTCCTGTGGGTCCCGCTTTGGGTCAACACGGTTTGAATATCATGGAATTTTGTAAACAATTCAATGCAAGTACGCAAGGTCATGAATTGGGTATGCCGATTCCAGTGATTATTACTGCTTATAGTGATCGCAGTTTCACCTTTATCCTCAAAACGCCACCCGCTTCTATCTTGTTGAAAAAGGCAGCCGGTATCACCAGTGGTAGCAAAACGCCACATACTCACAAAGTAGGTAAGGTAACGCGCGCACAAGTGGAAGAAATTGCAACTTTGAAAATGCCCGATTTGACGGCAGCCGATATGGATGCAGCGATTAGAACGATTGCAGGCAGTGCGCGTAGTATGGGTATCGAAGTGGAGGGTTTATAAAATGGCAAAATACTCTAAAAAGCAAAAAGCTATCAAAGAAAAAGTGGAAGTGGGTAAACTTTACCCAACGCTTGAAGCTTTCCAATTACTGAAATCATTGCCGCAAGCTAAATTTCTTGAATCTGTTGATGTTAGTATTAATTTAGGTGTTGATCCACGTAAATCTGATCAAGTCGTCCGCGGTTCAACTGTTTTACCTCATGGAACTGGTAAAACCATGCGTGTTGCTGTTTTTACTCAAGGTAAGAACGTTGATTTAGCTAAGGAAGCGGGTGCTGATATCGTTGGTTTTGAAGATTTAGCCGAGCGAATTAAGCAAGGTTTTATGGATTTTGATGTTGTAATTGCAACGCCTGATGCAATGCGGGTTGTCGGTCCTTTAGGACAAATTTTAGGTCCACGCGGTTTAATGCCTAACCCTAAAGTGGGTACGGTTACGCCGGATGTTGCCACAGCCGTTAAAAATGCTAAAGGCGGGCAAGTACGTTATCGCACTGATAAAGCTGGAATTATTCATTGCACTTTAGGCAAAGTTAATTTTGAAGTCGACGCATTGCGCGGAAATCTGTTGGCATTATTGGCAGATTTGAATAGACTAAAACCCAGTACTAGTAAAGGTATTTATGTGAGAAGAATCACCGTATCTACGACTATGGGACCTGGGATTTCAGTTGATCAAACAACATTATTGGTGACGGCAAGTTAACTTGTTGTTAGTATGAATTTGAAGCAAAAGGATGTTTTTTATCCACAGAGGAATCATTTTAGTTAATATAATGATTTCAATGACTTTGGGCTGCTGTTCATCATTGTTCAGTAGCCGTCAAAGACCGTAGGTGTTTTTAGTTTTAACGACTATTAACTTAATTTCCTACGCAGATGGCAGGCCTATTTAGGGTTTTGCTACGCATTATTTAAATTGAGGAGAGATAAGCAATGCCGCTTAAACTCGCAGATAAGGAACTTGTCGTTGCAGAAGTTGCTAAAATTGCAGCAACCGCACAATCAGCGATAGCTGCTGAGTATCGTGGTATGAGCGTGACCGCTATCACTAGTTTGCGTGCTAAAGCGCGTCAAGCTGATGTCTATTTACGTGTCATTAAAAATACATTGGCTAAAAGAGCGATTGCAGATACTTCGTTCGCTTGTATGAGTGATACTTTAGTGGGTCCTATCGTTCTTGCCTTTTCCTTAAATGATCCAGGTGCTGCGGCACGGGTCATCAGTGAATTTGCTAAAACTAATGATAAATTGAAGGTAAAAAGTTTATCTGTCGGTGGGCAATTATTGGATGGAAAAGATATTGATAAGTTAGCAACCTTGCCAACTTATGATCAAGCGATCAGTATGCTCATGTCCGTTATACAAGCACCTATTACTCAATTGGTACGTACAATGGCAGAACCTCATGCCAAATTGGTACGCACAGTGGCTGCAGTACGTGATAGTAAGCAAGAAGCTGCATAAACGCGAGTTCTCTATTATTTTGACAATTTTATGATTCTCAATTGGCGATCAATTGAAAAAGGAGCGAATTAAATGGCTATTTCTAAAGAAGAAATCCTTGATGCTATTTCCAATATGACGGTGATGGATGTTGTTGATCTTATCAAAGCAATGGAAGAAAAATTTGGTGTGTCTGCTGCCGCGGCTGTGGCGGCTGCACCTGCGGCTGTAGCGGCTGCACCAGTAGAAGAACAAACCGAATTCACTGTTACCTTAACCGGTTTTGGTGAAAAGAAGGTTAATGTAATTAAATCTATTCGTGGTATTACAGGTTTAGGCTTGAAAGAAGCGAAAGATTTGGTGGAAGGCGTTCCTTCTGTAGTGAAAGAAAGTGTTTCTAAAGATGAAGCTGCTAAAATTAAGAAAGAGTTGGAAGAATCTGGCGCAACTGTTGAAGTAAAATAATTGTTGCTATTGATAAAGTGATTCCGATTTTTAAAATTGATACAGCAGAAAACAGGCTGGAAGGTGATTTATACGTTCCGGCCTTTTTCTGCTGTTGATGTTTTTGTAGAGGAACGATTTTTAAAGGATTGATTGGCACACTGAGATTGAAATTACAAAATATATCTAGCTATTTATTCATATTATTCAAACTAAACTTTTTTATTACCTACCTTTATTCTCTTAATCTATATTTTTAAGAGCATAACTAGATTGCTTTGAATATATTTAAATGTATGTAATAATATGTACTAT
>DYNN01000160.1 GCA_020721045.1 Thiomargarita sp.
CTGTCATACAGTCTCCTTATGTGTTCATGGATAGAATTTATAGTGTCGCTGAAAACAACTCTCAACGCAAACCTTAACAATTCTAACCACTATCATAAGAAAATCCAATCCTTTTAATTCGAGTTATACTCAGTATTATTATTTTCAAAGGAGGAAAATTATGAAATCTATTGAGTGCCTTTACAATGAGGAAATCTTTCCTCGAGCAATTAAAGATAATTCCTGCGACTTCATTAATTTTACAGTGGAAACTATAACAAGGTGTTTAGGTAAAGAATTTCAATTTGATTATCTTAGTTTGAACTTATTTACCCTTAAAGAAAATGGAATGTTAGACGGAGGATTAACAAGTATTGTCCATAATCTGGATGAACGTTCTATTCCTAGTTATGAAAAGAATATTATCTATGATCCTTTCACGCCTTTAGCATTAAGCAATGTTGGGCATTGTTTTATTTCAGATAATATCAAACCCTATGAAGAATGGTTAGAAACGCCTATTTATGAGAAACACTGCCTTCCTTTCGATATTCATTATGTGTTAGCAATAGCTTTTCGAATTCCTAATTGGGAACGTAGAAACTTGGTATTTCATTTCATAAATGGCTATAAAAAACCATTTAAACTAACCAGTACTAATTTACGAAAAATAGAGTTTGCTTGTATTCCTTTTTGGCAGTGTTGGTTATACAAGCATGGGCAAATGTGCAGAGAAACATTGCAATATCGATTATCGCTATTACGAAACATCACTCCTCAAGAATTATACGCAATCAAATTATTGCTAAAGTATCCTCAATATTCAATGGACGAAATTGTTAAATTACCAAGTTGTCCAGTAGGGTATTCTGCTTTAAGAGATCAAATCCAGAGAATCTGTAATAAATTACCTCAACAATTTTCTTCACACGACGGCGGATATCGAGTGACACAAGTTTATTCAGCATTTAGTTTTTTAATGGGCTGCTGCATTTAAAAATTGTAAAAATTTACGAGATTTTGCAGAATGCAAGATTTTGCAAAAAGAGAAGAGTACAATCTCGCCATAGTGTGGATCGATGCTCAATCGTAACGAAACACATTCTGTTTGTTGTATCCGTCAATAGTTTTTTAACTCTATTTTTAGGGGGAATTACGTCATGTTTTCATCGCATTATAAGTTTCGCCGCTCTTCTCTTTCCAGTGTGATTGCAGGCGGTATTTTTTTATATGCTCAGTTATTTAATAATGCTATTGCATCCACAAGTGCAGATGGTTCTTTGGGTTTAGGTGTTTCTAGTTGTATAGTTACTGCTTCTGGAACTGTTCAATGTTGGGGTAGTAATAACTACGGTCAACTAGGTAATGGGACAGTAACAAATAGCGGTATTCCTGTTACTGTAATGGGTTTATCAAATGTAAAAGCAGTTGCTGTGGGTTCTTTACATGCTTGTGCACTTACTAATGTAGGAACAGTTTGGTGCTGGGGACAAGCAGCAGAAGGACAATTAGGTAATACAACTACAGTAATGACTAGTGGTGCTCCTACAATATATAGCAGTCTTCCTGTGCAAGTAATAGGCTTGAGTAATATTATTTCTATTTCTACTGGTGAATCATTTAGTTGCGCCCTAGATAGTTCAGGAAATGTAAAATGCTGGGGAACTAATAGTACTGGGCAATTAGGTAATGGAACATCATCTCCAACAAGTAATAGTGCAACTCCTGTATCTGTATCAGGATTAACTGGAATTATTTCTCTTTCTAGTGGAGGTGCTCACAGTTGTGCATTAAATAATGTAGGAATTGTGAAATGTTGGGGTTATAACGGCTATGGACAACTAGGTAATGGAACTGACGTGAGTAGTAGTGTTCCTGTATCTGTATCAGGATTAACTGGAGTTACAGCAATTTCTAGTGGAAATGCCAGTAGTTGTGCCATTATGAATACAGGGGAGCTAAAATGCTGGGGAGATAATGGCTACGGACAATTAGGTAATGGTACAACAATAAGCAGTAAAGTTCCTGTTTTAGTGACAGGATTAAGTAATGCGAAAACCGTTACAGTTGGCGGCGCTCATGTATGTGCCTTGACTAATGCAGGAGAGGTGAAATGTTGGGGAAACAACCAATATAAACAATTAGGCGATAGTACTACTACAACCACTAATAGTAGTTTAGCTGTTTTTACCGGTTTAAATGAGGTTACAAGCCTTGCCGCGGGATATTATCATAGTTGCGCATTGACAACAGCTTGTGAATTAAAATGTTGGGGAGGAAATACTAATGGACAACTAGGTAATGCTACAACTACAAACAGTGCAACAGCTGTCAGTGTTACCAATGCAACTCCTAAATGCAGCACAACAGGCGGCGGTACTACAACAACTAGTACAACTGAATGTGGAAACCCAACGAAATATGATGCTGCCACTCGTATTGCTACAATTCCAGCCGTTGATTTACCTGTACTTGATCCATTAACAGGTAAAGCGTCTTCACAAATGGCAACCTTTAGTTGTAATTTACAACAAGTTGCGGGTGTTGATGATTTCAAAGTAGATACAGCTTCATTAAAATTTGTTGTAATGACACCCTCGCATCTTGTTCAAAATGCTTTATTTGAAGCTTCTACCAATGGGTTTGATGCAGGTGGAAAATTAACAATGTGTGTTCAAGTTCCTAATGTAGTGATTACTCCTTTAGGTGTAACTTCATTGCCACCTTCTAATTATCGCGTCATTATGCGTCAATTAGCTATCCAACCTGATACGCTTCACATTGAAAGCATTCAACCATTACCTTAATAGTAACTAAACAAAAAGAGGGTATGAGTTTTATCTCATGTCCTCTTTTTGTTTTATAATAAAGCATCTGACAAAACCCGTAAGATGCGGTGAGAACCGCATCATTTACTTTTCTCAATGTGATGTTATGATGAGTTACGAATGGAATCCTCAAAAAGCAAAAATTCATTTTAAGAAACACGGTATTTTATTTGAGGAAGCAAAAACCGTTTTTGACGATCCGTTTTATTTAGATTTCTACGATCCAGAACATTCTGATGATGAACATCGTTACATCATTATTGGACGTTTATATAGTATAATACCTATAAAGAGATGAAGATATAAGGAGAAAAGATAAAATTAAAAATAAAGGAAAGAGTATCTTTAAGAGATGGAAAAAATTGACGATATTTTTTCACATATTTTTTAATGATTGCCCAATAATTTTCTATCTTATTTAAATCTGGTGAAGGGGTGGAGCAACACCCCGTCAGGCGGTAAATATATTAATCTACACCCCATTTTTTCTATTAATTTTCTCGTTTCTTTTGAAATATGATAAGGTGCATTATCCATAACAACAATTGTTCCAAAGGCTAATAAAGGTAATAAAATGATTTGTAAATACAGATTAAATAATTTTGAATCCATGTTATTTGCATAAATAAGAGGAGCGATTATTTCATCGTCACACAGCGCGGCAATCATATTAAGTTTCTTTGTTCTCTTCCCACTAACCTTTCCAAACACTTCTTTTCCTCGTTCTGCATAACCATGTTCTCTCGTAACCTCTTGTTTTATACCGCTTTCATCTAAATAAACTATCGGAGTTCCTTCAGGTAAATTTTCTAATAATTCTTTAAACTCTTCAACTTTTTCTGGGTCTTGTTCTAAATAGGTTAGACTTTTTTTTATAAGTAATATCCAACGCTTTTAATATTCTACCTATTTGAGCTGTGTGTGTTGCTCCACACGGGAAACCCCAAAATGTTCTCCATATTCTGCTTGAGTTA
>DYNN01000085.1 GCA_020721045.1 Thiomargarita sp.
TTCATGACTTTCCATTTTTAAAGTAATTGAGCAATATCAGAGTCATATCACCGTTTCAAGATAATGCTTAGATCAATTTCAATCGATTTGCGATTTCTAAGGTAGTATCCGCTTGATTTAAAGTGTAAAAATGTAAACCAGGTGCACCACCTTGTAATAATTGTTCACATAATCGCGTCACTACATCCAAGCCAAATTGGCGTAATGCAATCTTATCTTCATCCAAATCGCGCAGTCGATAACGCAACCAACGCGGTATGTCAGCACCACAAGTGTCAGAAAAGCGCATCAATTGTTCATAATTATTAATCGGCATAATACCGGGTATAATGGAAATATTGATATTCCGTTGTTGACATTCATCTATAAAACGAAAGTAAGCATCTGAATTATAAAAATATTGAGTAATCGCTGAATTGGCACCCGTTGCCACTTTTTGCTGAAAATAATCTATATCTGCTTTGACGCTTTTGGCTTGTGGATGAAACTCTGGATAAGCCGCAACTTCTATATGAAAATGATTACCGGTTTCCGTTCGAATAAAATTAACTAATTCATTAGCATAGTTAAATTCACCCAAATGACCGCCAATCCCAGAAGGACGATCTCCGCGTAATGCAACGATACGTTTAACCCCATTTTGTTTATAATTATTAAGGAGTTGTAAAATATTTTCTCGAGTACTTCCTACACAAGAAAGATGGGGTGCGGCTTGTTTACCCGCTTTTTGAATTTCAAGCACGGTATCATAAGTTTTTTCTTGTGTCGATCCGCCCGCACCAAATGTTACGGAATAAAAAACCGGATTTAATACATCTAATTGTTCACGCACTTGACGCAATTTCATCATGCCTTGTTCTGTGCGTGGTGGAAAAAACTCACAGCTTATTTCTATACTGGGTGTCATAAAATTCCTATTAAATAGGTAGTGAATTAATTTTAGAGTTTCTAAAAATAAATTTCTGTTAATAAAAAGTACTTCCTAAAAAATCCTTTTATTATCCAATAGTTAAAGCTTACATCACTTGCTGCCACAATTTCTCTAATTGATAAAATTCACGAATTTCGGGCTGCATTAAATGTACAATCACATCTCCCAAATCGACCAAAACCCATTCGCCTGCATCACTACCTTCATCGCCTAATGGTCGAATACCGTGTGATTTAACATTTTCAATCAAACGTTGTGCGATGGAAACGACTTGCCGGTTAGAAGTACCCGTGGCAATTACCATAGTATCAGTGATATTGCTGATTTTTTTTACATCTAACACTTTTACATTTTGTGCTTTAGTATCTTCTAAGGTATTGATTACAATATTTAATAATTGACTAGTTTCTGTCATTGTCATAAATTAACGATAAAGTTGATGAGTTTCAATAAATTCTAACACTGCTGCGGGCAATAGATAGCGTGGATTTCTGCGAGCAGCCAATAATGCACGGATTTGGGTTGCTGAAATTGTTAAAGCAGGAATTTCTTCTACCCAAATAAGTCCTTGCTTTTTCTTAATTAAATCATTGCGTTGTGTGGTTTGATGAGCCATTAAAAAATCGCGCATTTGATGTACCATCGGTAATAAATTTCCTGGGCGACGAACAATTAATAAATGTGCTAATTCAATCAGTTGTTCCCATTGATGCCATTGTGGTAATCCCATAAAAGCATCCATGCCCAAAACTAAACATAATGCACGTTGTGGGTATTCTGCTCGAAAACTACGTAATGTATCAACCATATACGAGGGACCGGAACGTTGTAGCTCGCGCGCATCAACTGTTAAACCAGTAGTGCTTACAATTGCAGCTTGTACCATTTGTAAG
This sequence comes from Thiomargarita sp., assembly GCA_020721045.1. Classification (GTDB taxonomy): domain Bacteria; phylum Pseudomonadota; class Gammaproteobacteria; order Beggiatoales; family Beggiatoaceae; genus DYNN01. Next base: position 1,825 of record DYNN01000085.1, read on the forward strand.
CGAAATTCTGCCGTTGCTGCTGGCGATTCGCGTAATGGTGGATAAGCTGCTGGAATTAAACGCACTTCGGCTAAATCAAGGCGTTCATATAATTCTATGGCAAGCCGCAAATGTCCATTGTGAATTGGGTCAAAAGTGCCGCCTAATAAGCCAATTGCTTTGTCAGTCATATGTATTGATTTGGACTAAAAATGATCTTCATAACCAAAAATACTTTGTTCTAAGAAAGAATCGGCTTTTTTACCTAAACCACCCAAGCCTTTGAATTCAAATTCAATATAAAAGCCGCTGGCATAATTTCCTTCAATATTGCTCAAATAACGCCGCGTGATAAATCGGGTTGCCCAACAACAGCTATTGTATTCTAAACCGATAAATTCTTCTAAATCTTTACTATTTTTTAGAGAATAATTCCAACGCCCCATGACGCGCCATTGTGGATTTATCCCCCAATAACCTGATAAATCAACTTGTTCCAATCGATCGGCACGCATACGATAAGAAGCATTTAAAACATGCTGTGGCGATTCTTGATAACGCGCACGAAAAACCGTATGTTTAGTTACACTATCATTTGGGTCCCATTGTACCGTGGTTGATCCCGATAGTTGTTGAGTCACTTGTGCCGCCAATTCTGCAATCATTGCTGATGAATTGTTATTGTTTGGTAACTCACCGGGCAACAATACTTTTTTATCTCGAAAATAATAGGTGTGTCCCACACTGGCACGCAAACGTTCCAAGCCGGTTTCCGGTTCTAATAAACGTGTCGTCACACCTGCCGTGGCTTGATGACCGTCGTCAATGCGATCAGTACCGCTAAAATCATTGTCTCGAAACAATTGCCAATACGATAAATCATAGCGCGCCGTATCAAAAGTGGGCAAATGACTTTGATCTTCATAGGGTGTGTATCGGTAATAAATACGTGGCTCTAAGGTGTGTAGTAAAGTAGTGTCGAATAAGTGGATATCGCGCTCAAAAAATAAACCGCTATCTGCACTCGCTGTCCATAAATTACGTTGTAAATCAGTTTCTTGTGCTGTTTCATCCAACTGGTAACGAGTGTGGCGTACAGATAGTTGTGGAATGAAGAAAGTGCCTGAAGTACGCATCGGATAATTTGCTAACAATTTAATATCTAAACGATTTCCAATTGGTAAAGGAATTTCCATACTGTCATTATTGCGATCAAAGCGTACTGCTTCAATTAAGCCATTGAAATTAAGCTGTTTATTTTTTTCTGATGTTTGGGTTTTGAATAAAATTTGTGGCAGTCGTTGATAAGGGCGTGCCGCAGGATTTTCATCTAAAGTTTGAAAAGCTTGCAAGCGTCCCAACATATTCCAACCATTACCAATATACATCAAATCGGCGCGTCGTTCTAAATGGGTTAAACTGGCAAGTGTGAGGCTATTACCTAATTCTTCAAAATATTTACGATCAGAGACGTAATTGAAATTAACATCGGTTAACCAATGCGTTGCGATGTTGCCGTTATGAGTCAATGCCAACGCACTGCGTTTTTTGTCGGTAACATTATCACGGGGTAAATATTCGGCTTCAATTTTTCCACCAGAAGAATCAAGTAGATAACGAAATTCTGTATTGAGCAAAATCCCACGTCTTGACATCACTTGCGGTGTAATAGTCGCATCGTAATTAGGGGCAATATTCCAATAATAAGGAATACCTATTTCCATACCTACTTCACTAGAATAACCTAAACGTGGATATAAAAAGCCAGATTTTCTTTGATTATCAATGGGAAATGACAAAAACGGCGTGTAAAAAATAGGAGTGTCAAATAAGCGAAATTTTACATCATAGGCTTTGCCGATACCGCTTGATTTATCTAAAATAATTTGTTGACTGTCCAATTGCCAAATTTCTTTGCCCGGATCACAGGTTGTATAAGTCGATTGATTTAATTCGATTTTATCTGCATTCTCACGTACAACTTGCTGTGCTTGCCCGTGTCCACGCCGATCCAACAACCAGTAGTGAGCATTTTGCATTTGACCTTGCTGACCTAACAACAATTGTAATTTTTCACCACTGACGACAACGTCTTTATCCCAAAAAGTAAATTCATTTTCAGCCATGACTTTACCTTGTTGATAATCATAATATAATATTGGGGATTGCAAACGTTGTTCGCCTTTTTGCAAAAAAACATCACCGGTAAATACAGAAATCCCTTCTTTTTGTCTAATAATGGCTTCATCTGACAATAAATGCAATTCCTCATCCTGTGGCAATAAAACAGTAGGCATAACAGGTATTTGCGCTGTAATCGGCAAGCAAGATTCTTCAGCGACTGCACAAGTGATCAAAAGGCAATAAGTGAAAAATAGGATTAAATAATGCACAATTTCGTCAATTCAGTGTAGAAAGCTGTCAGTATGCAATAGAATGCCATTTGATTCAACTATCCATCAATGGCTTGTAAGTGAGTTTTAGGGGAAAATTAAGCAAGTGAAGTGATAGAGAAGAAAAATACCGCTAAGAAAGTGGGTAGCGCGCTTGTCGCAACGGATCGCAATGGCGCGCCTTATAAGCTCAGTTTCTCTATTTCCTAGCAATCCGTTGCATTGGAAATTATTTTTCTTAAATATTCAATAACAATCGCGCTGGGTCTTCTAGCAAATTTTTGATCATGACTAAAAACTGTACCGCATCACGTCCATCGACCAAACGATGATCGTAAGATAAAGCAACATACATGATGGGGCGAATGACAACTTGTCCATTTTCTGCAATTGGGCGTTCGACAATATTGTGCATACCTAAAATCGCACTTTGTGGTGGATTTAAAATCGGCGTTGATAGCATCGAACCAAAAATGCCTCCATTTGTAATCGTAAAAGTCCCACCATTTAAATCTTCAATATTCAACTGTGCATTACGTGCGCGCTGCCCAAATTCACTGACTCCTTTCTCAATTTCTGCAAAAGATAAATTGTCAACATTGCGTAAAATCGGTACAACCAAACCGCGTGGCGAACTCACAGCAATACCAATATCGTAGTAGCCGTGATAAATAATTTCTTCTTTTTCAATTGAGGCATTAATTACGGGAAATTTTTGCAACGCAGCAACTGAAGCTTTGACAAAAAATGACATGAAGCCCAATTTAACATGATGATCTTGTTCAAATTTATCTTTATACTTAGTCCGCAAATCCATCACGGGTTTCATATTAATTTCATTAAACGTGGTTAAAATCGCATGTTCATGTTGCGCATTTAGCAAACGTTCAGCCACTCGCTTGCGCAATCTAGTCATTGGTACACGTTTTTCAGGACGATCGCCCGAAGACGCTGACGTATGGACAGGTTGGCTAGTTATTTTAGCTGGGGTTGTTTTCATTGTTTGCACTACATCGGATTTTGTTACCCGATCGCCTGTATGCGGTATTGTAGCCGGATCAACACCTTGTTCTGCGGCTAATTTACGTACAGCAGGACTGGTTTTTGGAGAAGTTGCAACATCAGCCGTTGTAATCAATTTTGTTTCTTCAACCACACCGACTTTAATTAAGCCAATGACTTCTTCGCTTGTGACATCACTACCATTTTCTTTAATAATTTCAATTAATTGTCCTGATTGCGGTGCGGTGACTTCCAAAACCACTTTATCAGTTTCAATATCAACAAGTTTATCGCCTTCTTTGATAAGGTCGCCTACTTTTCTATGCCAATTAACTAAAGTCGCTTCGGCAACAGATTCAGCAAGAACAGGCACTTTCACTTCTGTGGATGACACGGTATTTCCGATCCTTTTCTCTTAGGAGCTTTCTTTTTGGTACTTTCTCTACCACTTTAGTGGTTTTGGTTATAATTGTCAACAGTCGCTTGTAGCTTGACATTCCTACTCTTTTTTTAATTTCTTTGCTATCATAATGTTTTATTCAGAACTTTAATACTCCATTAGAAACGACGGTAACCAATTATGAGTTGCGACTTTTTTGCGCTAGCAACCGCGGGTGTGCAAGGATTACAGCCTTATCAACCCGGTAAACCAATAGAAGAATTGGAACGAGAATATGGGATACAAAATATAATCAAATTAGCCTCTAATGAAAATCCATTAGGCACTAATCCATTGATTATCAGTGAATTACAATCTTCTCTAAAACAGCTTTTTCGTTATCCCGATGGTAACGGTTTTACTTTAAAACAAGCTTTAGCACAAAAATTAGTAGTGAGTGCTGACATGATTACCTTGGGCAATGGTTCTAATGATATTTTAGAATTGATCGCACGCACTTTTGTGACGGCTGAAAATTCGGTTATATTTTCTCAGTATGCTTTTGCTATTTATCCATTGGTTACGCAAGCAATGGGTGCAAAGTCGCTAGAAATTCCCGCTATAGAATGGGGACACGATTTAACCGCTATGCAAACGGCTGTGCGTGATGATACGCGCGTTATTTTTATTGCTAATCCAAATAATCCAACGGGTACTTGGGTTAATCATACGCAATTACAAACTTTCTTAGCAGCAATACCTGAAGATAAAATCGTTGTACTTGATGAAGCGTATTTTGAATATGTAGAAGATACCAGTTATCCCAATAGCTTGGTTTTGTTAGAAAAATATCCGAATTTAATTATTACCCGCACTTTTTCCAAAGCCTACGGTTTAGCGGGTTTAAGAGTGGGTTATGCGATTTCACACCCAAAAATTGCTAATCTTTTAAATCGCATTCGCCAACCGTTTAATGTGAATTTACTGGCATTAGCCGCAGCGACAATCGCGTTAAATGATCGGCATTATCTTGAAAAATCAGTCATTGCTAATCGTTGGGGTATGCAACAATTAATTGACGCATTTCAGTCAATGAATCTAGCTTTTATTCCTTCCGTAGGTAATTTTATTACTGTGCAGCTACCCTCAACAGGATTGATTATCTATGAAAAATTGCTCCTTGAAGGCATAATTGTGCGCCCATTGGCTAATTATCAAATGCCTTACCATTTACGTGTCACTATTGGTACACAAGAAGAAAATGCACGGTTTATTCAAGCATTACAAAAAGTTATCTCTACGACTTCCTAACATGCTCACAATACAACTAGATGAATTATTAGAATTACGTCACCAAGCACAAGGTTTAGGTCTGATTTCTTCAAAACGGATGCAAACACCGCTCAGTGGTTTATATGCCTCAGTCTTTCGAGGTCAAGGTATGGAATTTGACGAAATTCGTGAGTATCGTCATGGTGATGAAATTCGTCATATTGATTGGCGTGTGACTGCTCGATTGCGCAAGCCGTATTTAAAAATTTATCGGGAAGAACGAGAGCGCAATGTCATCTTATGTATTGATACCAGCGCATATATGCAATTTGGTACTCGCCACACATTTAAATCCGTTCAAGCCGCCCGTGTAGCTGCGCTATTGGGTTGGAGTGCGCATGAACACCGAGATCGTGTGGGTGGTTTATTATTTGGGCAAACAGCACCACGTTTTTTTCGTCCTAATCGTTCACAACGTTCTTTTTGGCAACTATTACAACAATTAACTGTCGTTTCTGAACCTGCTGACAATTCAAACGCATTAGCAGATGCCATTTCTCTACTGAATCATCACATTATTGGGCATACTTTATTATTCATTGTGGCAGATTTCTCTCAATTTTCGATTGAAATTTTACGCAAAACCTTTACTTTACTACATCAACGGCATGAAATTGTACTTATCGCGATTGATGATCCGGCTGATTATCATTTGCCTGCTATGGGATTGATTCGTTTTACTGCTCCCGATGGTAAACAAATCACCATAAATACTGACAATGTGCAAGGAAGACAAACTTATCAACATTATTGGCTACAACATCGACAACAATTAGAAGATTTAACCAAACGATTAGCCATTGATTTACTACACATTAGTACACAAGATGATGTTTATCAAAGTTTATTAACGGGTTTAAGACAACGTGCTCATCAACAACAAATGCATCGATAAGAGAAAAATCAATGGATGAATTACGTGATATTAGAGGATTACGAGAAATCTCTTGGTTTCCATTAGCCCCAGGTTGGTGGTTGGTATCCGCTGGCATTATTTTACTATTGATATTACTAGTTGTGATTATTTACTACCGTCGGCGTCCAGCAAAATCACCTGAATGGCAGACTTTAGCGATGCGAGAATGGTCAATATTACAACAAGTTAGCTTGCCAAGACGTCAACATGTTACACAATTAGCTGAATTATTACGTCGCATCGCTATTCAACGCTATGGACGCGAATCTTGTGCAGGTTTAATCGGTCAACAATGGCTTGCATGGTTATCTCATCACGATCCCCAACAATTTGATTGGCAAACAACGGGTAAATTATTGATTGAAATACCTTATTTACCCGAAGATCAAGAAATTGAACCCCATCAATTTAAACAACTGCTCATCGCCGTACAACATTGGATTTAATTACACAATCGACTTAACTAAGGAACTTTATGACTTCTCATTCAGCCCATTTTATCGCAGCTCAACAACATATTCCAGGTGGTGTCAACTCGCCAGTTCGCGCTTTTAAAGGTGTTGGGGGCGATCCAGTTTTTATCAAACGAGCAAAAGGGGCTTACATTTACGACACTGATGATAAAGCTTATATTGATTACGTGGGATCATGGGGACCTATGATTGTTGGACATGCTCACCCACAAGTGATTGCAGCGGTTAAAGAAACTGCAGAACAAGGTTTAAGTTTTGGTGCGCCGACTCCACTTGAAACCCAAATGGCAGATAAAATTTGCGAATTAGTGCCTTCGATAGAATTAGTACGCATGGTCAATTCAGGCACTGAAGCAACAATGACTGCAATTCGATTGGCGCGTGGTTATACTGGACGCGATAAAATCGTTAAATTTTCAGGCTGTTATCACGGTCATGCAGATTCCTTATTAGTTAAAGCTGGATCAGGTGTATTAACACTTGGCTTACCCAATAGTCCTGGCGTTCCTGCTGCATTGGCTGAACATACGATTACTTTAAATTATAACGATTTAGAACAAGTTAAAACTGTTTTTGCAGAAATAGGACAACAAATTGCCGCGATTATTGTTGAACCCGTTGCTGGCAACATGAACTGTATCCTGCCCGTTGACGGCTTCTTACAAGGATTGCGCGACATTTGTGATCAATATGGTAGCGTATTAATTTTTGATGAAGTCATGACCGGATTTAGAGTGGCATTAGGCGGTGCGCAAGCCTATTACAAAGTGATTCCCGATTTAACAACCTTAGGCAAAGTTATCGGTGGCGGTATGCCAGTCGGCGCGTTCGGGGGTAAACGCGAAATTATGCAACATATTGCCCCTTTAGGCGACGTATATCAAGCGGGCACATTATCAGGCAATCCAGTAGCCATGGCAGCGGGTTTAGCTACTTTAGAAATTATTGCCGACCCAATGTTTTTCCTTGAATTAACGGTTAAAACTGAATCTTTTGTCAAAGAAATGTTGGAACGGGCAAAAGCCGCAAATATTGCAATGACGGGTGTTGCTATTGGTGGTATGTTTGGCTTATTTTTCACTGAAGTACAACGGGTTGAAAATTTTGCTCAAGCCAGCCAATGTGATGTAGCACGGTTTAAAAAATTCTTTCATGCCATGTTAGCTAAAGGGATATATCTTGCGCCATCCGCTTATGAAGCCGGTTTTGTATCTTCTGCGCATACAGAAAAAGAGATTAATCAAACGTTAGCTGCAGCAGAAGCTGTTTTTAGTCAATTGTAATTTAAGTAATTTATCTAGTGTATTGATGGGCGCGAACATTGCCGCGTCTATCTAAGAAAAGAAATAATTTCTTTTTCCTCGTTCCCATGCGCCGCGTGGGAATGCAGTCCAGACGCGCCAGCGTCACGAGTGAAGAAATCCCCCCAGCCCCCTTTGTTAAAGGGGGAGAAATTTAAATGAAGGCGTTCCCCCTTTTTAAAGGGGGTTAGGGGGATTTCTTCTGTAAATTCTGATTCAGACATCATTCAGACAACTACTTCCAAAACTCCCACCACCTTTTCTTCGACTTCGACAAGCAACGCAAATAGTTTCGTTTAATCGTTTGCGTGGACGGATGCTGTTCCCCCAAGACCTTGGTCAAAATCTCTGAAGCCTCTTGATACAACGGCAGGGCTTGTTCATAGTTGCCAATCTCATCTAAATAATAGCCCATGTTATTCAACAACGTTCCCGCCTCTTCAAGCTGTAATTGCCACTGCTGAATCCCAGCGCGCCCCCTCACGAGCATTGGGCAATCATTCGGCACACTGTTGTAACCATGCGCTAAAATCAGGATGTTGCCAATCGGGATACGCCGCCCGCAACAACGTCACCACTTATCCCGCCACCGCTTGCTGTTCTGACAACACCGTTTGAACCAGTCGGTGCATGGTCAACTAGCCACTGCAACACGAATGCGCTCGATTAACTCCTTCAATTGCACATATTTCATTTTCATCGCTGCTTTATTAACAATTAAACGAGAACTGATATCTGCAATATTTTCTAATGCTTCTAATCCGTTGGCACGTAAAGTATTCCCAGTATCTACTACATCGACAATACAATCTGCTAAACCAACTAACGGTGCTAATTCCATAGAACCATAGAGTTTAATCACTTCAACTTGTTTTCCTTGTTCGGCATAATAACGCTGGGTGGTGTGAATATATTTGGTTGCAACACGTAATCTACCCGTTGTCGGTGCTATCCAACCGACCGGTGCCGCAACCATCAAACGACATTGAGCAATGTGTAAATCTATCGGTTCATAGAGTCCACTACTACCCTGTTCTAATAATACGTCTTTACCCGCCACACCAACGTCTGCCGCCCCATATTCAACATAGGTTGGCACGTCTGAGGCGCGGATAATGACTAGTTTGATATCATCACGATTAGTATCCAAAATCAGTTTGCGCGAAGTTTCTGGATCATCAATGGGTTCAATGCCGGCTTGACTTAAGATGGGTAGGGTTTCTTTAAAAATACGACCTTTAGATAATGCAATTTTTAGCATAGCTATTGATTTGATAGAGTGGTGATTTTAATGGGGAAAATTTTCATTTTTTAGTAATGGTACGTAAAGTTCCACTATCACGCCGGTTTGATCGGGACGATTTTTAAAATAGCACTCTCCACCACTGCTCCAAATGAGACTGGATACCATTGCTAATCCTAGCCCCATGCCTTTTACTTCACCGGTAAAGGATTTTTCGCTTTGATAGTAGGGTGTCCAGACTTTTGCCAATTCGTGTTCTGAAAGGTGACGCCCATTATCGTAGACGGCTATTGTTATCATATCCGACCGTTCAGATGTCATAGTTATTTTAATGTCTGGATTTTGCGCTGGATGAAATTTTTTAGCATTGGTTAGTAATTCTCTTAAAATCAACTCTAATGCTTGCTCAGAAAAAGCTAAAATACGTTGATGTAAATCTTCACTCATTTGGATGACAAGATTGTTAAGCTGTAAATCCCATTTTATTTTGGTTAATAGGGCGTGAAAATTGTCGATATTGAATGAGTTATTCTGTTTAGATTTAAGCAATTGTGAAGCGTCGACGTATTGTAAAATTTCTAAAACTTGTTCTTGCAATCGTTTAGCACTTTCACGAGCTATATTTAGTAAAGAGTGCGCTCTTTCACTAGTTAAATCAATGTCTTTTTTGCCAAGAATTTGTAAACCCACCAAACCATTTAAGGGTGCGCGCAATTTGTGAGAAACTAGGGTTTGAAAACTCCACATTTGTCGTTGTAAGTTCATGTGATCTGTAATATTGTGTAACCTAACCAGTTGTCCACTGAACTGAGCAGCGGGCAGTTCTAAAATATCGACTTGTAACCATAATGAAGTGTCATCAAAAGTTTCGGGACGGACTAAATAGCGTGGCATTTGAGCAATATTTGAGCGTGGCCAATCTTCCCACGCAGTTTCTGGTTCGCGTTTATAAAATTGATCAATACGCGTTAAAAAAAGTTCACTGCTGATATCGTCTTTGAATAATTTTAAGTATAAACGTGCAGATGAATTGGCATAACGGATAGCATCATCTTCTCCTAACAATAAATAACCATCTTCGGATTGTTCAACTACCCATTCAAAACGAGAGCGTTCAGTTAGTAAACAACGATGGCGGTTTAGACGAATGATGGTGCGAATTCTAACACGCAGTTCAACGCGATCAAAAGGTTTGGTGATAAAATCATCGGCACCGGATTCAATACCGCGTAATTTAGCATCACGATCATCAAGTGCTGTCAGCATTAAAATAGGGATTTCTGCTAGTTTGCGGTGAGCACGCAGTCGTTCGCATACTTCAAAACCATCCATGCCCGGCATCATCACATCTAACAAGATCAGATCAGGTACTAATTCAATGGCTTTATCTAATGCTTCTTGACCGCTGTGTGCAAAAGCTAATTGATAATTTTCCGTGGCTAGGCACATTTCAAGTGCTTCACGTCCACGTTCTTCATCGTCAACGATTAGTATACAGTTGTGATTAGTCATCATAGGTGTCTTTAAATTAAAATAAGGCGGATGAATCGCTGAAATATTACACTAATGTAGTTATTTTCAATATGCTACATTTGATTCAAATCGCACCGTGACTCAAAATAGGCATATGAATTAGTATAATCTAATTCGTATAATACGTGGATATTTTTTCAAATGTAATCGAATCATATTTTAATTGAATTAGGATAGGAAAATGGATATTGTTTATCTTAGAGATTTGCGTATAGACACTGTCATTGGCATTTATGCTTGGGAACGACAAGTGAAACAAACGATAGTTTTTGATATAGAAATGGCAACAGATATTCGTAATGCGGCGGCAAGTGATAATATTGAAGAAACACTTAATTATAAAGCTGTTGCCAAGCGTTTAATTGATTTTGTTAGTCAGAGTCACTTTCAATTGGTAGAAACTTTAGCTGAAAATGTAACAAGTATTATCTTAACCGAATTTAACGTGCCTTGGGTACGGCTACAACTGAATAAAAAAGGGGCTGTGCGTGGTGCGCGTGATGTTGGAATCATTATTGAAAGAGGCAATAAAAACTAATGGTACAGGCTTATATCAGTGTAGGCAGTAATATTGAACCAAAAAAACACATTCGCGCCAGTCTCATCGACATGCAACAACACTATGGTCAATTGGTGATTTCTTCAGTTTATGAGAGTGAAGCGGTGGGATTTGTTGGGGACAATTTTTACAATTTAGTTGTTGGATTTGAAACCGAACAATCGCCTTTAGCCATTAATCAAACCTTACGCCAAATTGAACAAAATCATGGGCGATTACGTGGTCAAAATAAATTCAGTTCGCGTACTTTGGATTTAGATTTAATTTTATACGGTGATGCAATTTTGCAAGAAGATAGTTTGATTTTGCCGCGCGATGAAATTCTGAAGTATGCCTTTGTATTGCAACCGTTAGCTGAAATTTTACCCAATGCTAAACACCCCATTACTCAACAAACTTATTACGACTTATGGCAACATTTCGATAAAGATAAACAAATTTTATGGAAAATCGTATTGTAATCTTTCTATTTTAGAATGAATAATATCGTAGGTCCGATTAGCGTAGCGTAATCAGACGCATGTTTATCAGATTAATAATCTCTTTTTTCAAAACAAAAAAATTATTAAACCATGCCCAGTGGATTATGTGCATGTGCATCCTTTGAAACATGGGTTTGTAAAACGTGTAGCGGATTAGCCGTATTCCACGTTTCACCAATATGTCGCGCAAGGTATTATTTACCTTGTGGTATGGTGATATAGATATTTCGGTTAGCAGCGGCGAATAACATGCTACGCGGCAATAGCATTAAGTTAAGGAAATTTTGCTTCCCCCTTTACCAAAGGGGGATTGAGGGGGATTTTTTATATTTCAATTACTTAAATCCCCCCTGCCCCCTTTAAAAAAAGGGGGGAAACGCTTAACTTAATGGCATTGGATCTACGTGGGTTTATTTACTATACTAAAAACATCAAGTAATATTACAATTCTTGTCACAGGAAAAATCCCATGTTTTTAATTAAATCAACAGCACGACGAAGAATCATTACTTATTTTTCATTATTTATTTTGCTACTTATAAGTTATTTTTTATTGCGCGATTCTACTTGGCAAGGTAGTAAACAATTGCACACCCTGATGGAAACGGCAGCTACCATTTTAGCTTTATTGGTAGGTGTTATTTCTTTGATTAGATTTTATACTAAAAAAGAAAGCATTTTCTTATTTGTTGGTACTGGATTTCTTGGTACTAGCTTATTGGATGCTTATCACACTATCGTTACTTCTACTTTCTTTGATATGTTTTTTCCTTCACCACCCAGCCACTTAATTCCTTGGAGTTGGATTGCTTCACGCTTATTTTTATCCATTGCGTTATTGCTGAGTTGGATCAATTGGTATTGGGAAGATAAAAATAAAATCATAAGTAAAAATAAGGAATTATCAATTTATGGGCTCAGTGGATTACTTGTATTAGCCAGTTTCCTGCTTCAAAAAACATATTTAAATGTATGTATTTGATAATTCGCTTTCTGT
>DYNN01000247.1 GCA_020721045.1 Thiomargarita sp.
ATTTGTGCCGGGGTCAAAAGGTGTTTTTTCCCAATTCAGACGTAAACACAAATCTTCTTGGCCTTATAGAGTCCACATTTGTTATTGAGAGAAGTGTTATAAATATGAAAGTAAATGACCATATGTTTCTTTTAAAGCTAAAGGAAAGGTCATTTGGGGTCATTGGGGGCACCTGTGACACAAAGGTCATAAACGGCTCTAACGGAATCTCGTCTTCAGAAACAATTCTAATTGCATCTCGGATTTTTTTGTAATTTTATTGTGTACACTATTTGACTCATTAAACACTGTTATTAGTTTCACTGAAGGAAAAAACGTGTCATAGCGTTTCATTCGTGACAACACTAGCCTACACTGATACTCACGTAGCTCTCTTCAGCTACCTTTCTGGAAAGAAACGGCTTTCCTAACATACCTTTCAAGCCTTCCGGTAAAAAGAAATCATGGATTTAGTAATATGGACCTGATAGTTTTTGTTACAGTTGAACGTTTTATCAGTTACATGCGTGACGCGAAAATCGTTTTTTTAATGTAACACTCATTTCCCGAAATGTTTAAATTTTGTTTTTCAATATTTTAATACATCAAGTCTGTACGCCCAATTTATTCTATTTCATGTTTTGGTTTACTCAACATATATAACTTAAAAATGGTAAAAAATGGTAGCGAAAATCGTGACGCGAATGTCACGAGTGAAACGGCTGATTTGCAACTTAATATAATCTTATCATGCACAGAGAAATACACGAAAACTGTCATTAGGTATTATAAAGCAACTTATCTCCTTTCCGAAAACCCATAAACATGCATAAAAACCATTATGGGTCAGTCAATATCATTGCCATTCTAAGCTTACTGTTTCTGTTCACATTTTTGACACGTTTTTTTTGACAAAATCCACGTTTAAAAAAATCACTATTAATATTAATTCGACTTTAGATTAGAAAAAATATACTGATCATATAGTTTAATATCTCTTATACCTTTCTCAATTAAAATGGGGTCTATATCGGGACAAGCAAATTAGTTGTAGACAGTTGAAGTGGGATGGTGATAGAATAGCACCTTTTGACCCCAGCTCATATA
>DYNN01000161.1 GCA_020721045.1 Thiomargarita sp.
GTTAGGATATAAAAATACAAAAAAAAGAGCCGTAGGCTAATCCGGGCGTTTATATGCCGCCGCTTACGATTAACGTTGGGCTCGTGATTTTCAAATTTTGAATACACTATAATAAAATAATAAGGAGTTGTCAATAATGATTTTTCCAAATGAACAAGATTGGAATAAATGGTCTATAGATGCAGAGTTACATAAATTTTTTCTTTTGAGATGGCAGGAAATCTTTGATGAAAATACATTTGATTCATGGCAAGTTCGGTCATGTAATTTAAAAACGATACTTATTGAAATGATAGAGGCTCTTAATATTGTTGATAAAGTCCATATTTTTCATCCAAATATCAAAATTTTAATTGAGGAAGCTAAACAAATTGCCAGTGAAGATAAAATAATTGCTGAATTTTTTCCTTATATAGTTGAATATGTAAAAAAATTAGATGAAACATACGAACAAAATATTAAAAATGAAAACTCTAAAAATGCAGATAGCTTTCGTAAGATTTTAAATGTTATTATAGGTAATTTGCATGATTACCGAAACAAATTAGAATCAAAAATAAAGGAGTTAATTTCTGTTCCACCTGAGAAGTATAAGATAGAGCTATATTCTTTAGTTATGGCTCTTGGTGTTGAATTAAAGAGTATTGGATATTCGATGCTGGCACTTCGTGAATCATATAACTTGTTAACAGACACTCGCAATGGTTCATTTTTAGAACGTTTTATAAAATTGACTACACAGTTTTCAGGTAATGAAATATTTTATACATGTTATTTCATGATTTCTTGGCATGGAGATATTCCGTTGTTGGAAGGAGGTATTGAATTAATTAAAAAACATCCAGAAAATCTATTATCAGATGAGGAAAAAGAATTTTATAACCAAGATTCTGAGGCTGTAGTTGCAAAAATTTCAATAAAGGCTCTTGATCATTATTCTGCAAGAGTAAAAGCTGAAAAGATTCTTCAATCTCTTTTTGATTTAAGTATGCTATATAAACCTACTAAAATAACAACTATAAAACATAAAAAGTCACTTATAATAGATAACAACAATCATGCTAAAAAATGTATCGGTGTTGATTCATCTAATCTGAAATATATTCGTGACTCAAAAAATGTAAAAGAAGATATATCTGAATATTGGAAATTACATAAGAATCTAACATCAAGAGATGTCTCACAACTATCTGCTTCATTACAATATCATAAATTGGCTCTTTTATCTAATACGGACGAATCGAAAATTATAAATTTATGGATAGCTGTTGAATCTTTAGTTCAGGAAGGTGGAAAAAATATTATTGACCGAATTTGTAAATATATTCCAACCAGTAATGCCATTGGATATATATATCTGATGATGAAAGCTATACCTATAGATATTCGTGAAATGTGGAGAAAATCGAATACACAGGCATTATGTTCAAAACTGTCAAAATCCAATAAATATATTCTCCATCCTTCTGATTTGCTTAATATCCTTTTAGATAAAAAAGATGGAGAATTGATTACCGAGTTTCTCAACCTTATTACTGATAATCCATTATCAGTATACAGAATATATAGTTTATGGAACGATGTTTTTGGAAACTCAGAAATTCTTGCTACAAAACTGGAAAGACATAGAAAAAATATAGAATGGCAAATTCGTCGTATATATAGAGCGAGGAATTATGCTATGCATAATGGTATATGTCATCCAAGAACTCGTCAGTTAATTCAGCATTTACATAGTTATTATATTATCACTATTCATAATTTAATACATGATCTTAAAATAAATTCCGAATGGAGCATAAGTGATGCATTAGAGCATAGATTTTATCTGTACACATATTTTCATGATAGATTAAAGGAAAGCAATGATAAAAAATTATCAATAGAAGCATTATTTAATCCATATCTTGTTTTATTCGATTCGGGAAAACATTCAGCATGGGACGCAAAAAAGAAATGATAGTATTCCTAACCATCAGTTGCAGTTGACGCCTTACGGCGCAACTGAACCTGTTGTTCGGCGTTTATAGTGACTACTCAATGAATAATCGCTTGAAAGAGGATCAACGTGAATCGGTAGGCGTCATTCGATAAACAATGAAGGAAACCCTATGTCACAACGAACACTCTCAATATTACAGGTCATAACAATTGTCTGTGCGTTGATGAGCGGAGGGGTCGTTCTGTTGATGCTCGTTCTCCCAGCCAACACAGTTTGGGATCGCGAACAACTGTTTTTCATATTGGCTACCACCTTCCATATCGGGCTTCCACTCGTCGGTTCAGCCTTGTTGAAGTATCATTATATGAAAACGGGGGTGGCAGTGTGCATCATTTCGTTACTTTTATCAATCGTTGCTATTGTCTTCGCATATCTCCTTATGGTTGTTTCTACCGCATGGAGATAGCGATGATAAGGGAATAGATGAAAACATCGTGATCAACGGGAAGATTGAAGAGGCCTATTGATTTTGAACTCCATGGCTAAACGTCTTCTGTCGCAACGCAAGAACATGTCTGTCTGAATTAATTTGTGAAGATGGCGATTGCTTACGAAGTTGAGCCGTATGCAAAAAAGAGGAGATCACAGTATCATTTGAGAAGTATGATCATCCTGAACGCATGAGATATGCCGAACAATCGCATGAACCGGACTTCAAAAAGGCGGGCGGAAAAATGGGTTGCTAAAACTCCACGCGTATCGCCGCCCGCCTTTTTTCGCCGGTTATGCGTAACGTTAGGAGGACTTCCTGCGCGCAGGATAGTTGACAATTTTTATTTTAAAATATAGGGGGAAACATTATGAGCGATGAAAATCGGACAATTCACGAATTTGACTTCGAGTTAATCTGCGAATATTATTCAGGTATGGAACGTCAGGGTCCGGGGAGCCCTGAGGTAACTATTAAGGCATTGAGCTTTACAGATAATCTGACTGCTGATTCCCGAATTGCTGATATCGGTTGCGGAACCGGCGGTCAGACAATGGTATTGGCACGTCATACATCAGGGCGCATTACAGGTGTTGACCTGTTTCCCTCTTTTATAGACTTATTCAACCTGAATGTTAAAAAATCGGAACTTCAGGACAGAGTAAATGGTATTGTAGGTTCAATGGAAAACCTGCCATTTCAGAATGAAGAATTAGATATGATCTGGTCGGAAGGAGCTATCTATAATATCGGTTTCAGACGCGGTCTGAACGAATGGCATAAGTTTCTGAAAACAGGAGGCTATATTGCCGTTTCAGAAGCATCATGGTTTACTGATGAACGACCTGTCGAAATCGACAAGTTTTGGCGGGATGCTTACCCAGAGATAGATACTGTTTCCAATAAAGTAGCACAGATGCAAAATGCCGGCTATATTCCGATAGCTACCTTTATACTGCCTGAAAATTGTTGGACTGAACATTTTTATACTCCGCAGGTTTCCGCACAGAAAAGCTTCTTAAAAAAATACAAAGGTAATAAAACTGCTGAAGAACTCATAGCAAACCAACGTCATGAGGCTGAATTATATTATAAATATAAAGAATATTATGGTTATGTTTTCTATATCGGTAAAAAGATATAAGTTATAACGCTAAAGGCTTAATCCTGAGCCTTCTGAACTCAGATTTACCTAACCATCAGTTGCAGTTGACGCCTTACGGCGCACCTGAACTTGTTGTTA
>DYNN01000012.1 GCA_020721045.1 Thiomargarita sp.
TGTTCACAAAATAATACTTTTGTCAATACCTCTATTTGACGACAGGCCCTAGTTAAGCTCTCATTACAGCGGCTTTTTTTGACGCTCTTGACAAGTCTGCCCGTTTGTGGGTAATTTTTATTACATCTGTTTCTTCTTCCTGTTTCTTTTCTTGAGCTTCCGATTCTTTTTACTTACCAAAACCTACCATGAGCAAGTTTTAGCAACTGCGACAGAAAAACTGTCGGGTGAATCTACCAAAGCACGAGTTTTACCCCGTGCCCTTTGACTGTTGTCAACATAACACGGGCTTGGTTATCGCCATAAGGTACATGTCATGTCTAAAATGCAACATACTCTTTCATTCTACACAACATCTATTTTCTTTGTCAATGTTTTATATTCAGTATTGTTTAATAGTTAACATGCCATGAGGTTACTATTTTACTTTCGGTTATCAGTCACTATTTTTTTGATAGCTTATACGATGTTTTGGTAGTAAATGGTTCACTATAAATTAACCCTAGCGCCTTAAAAAATACTTTACTTTATTTCAAGTTACTCATTATAATAAAAGGTTGACAACAATCACTAATTTTACTACGATTTATTATGAATTACATCCCATAAAGAGTTGTCAAATAAGACTTAATATCCATGACACTTCAGGTTTTGTTTTGCAATTCTAAACAGAAATAATTATAATGGATTTCCCGTCAGTAATGGGAACTGTTATCTAACAAATTGCCGTGTCACTATATATAGTTGTATATAAACACAGACTTTTGATTTAGATTCATAAAGCGTCTATGATTTAACAGCTGTAGATTTTGGTAGATCAGCCCCACTTATCTAGTGGCAATTAGTGAATTTTAGCATTTACTAAGAAAAAATGATCGGTTAGGAATATTTTGTGTTTTAAATTTTACTCTACTGAGGAGGATATGCTTTCGATGCCCACAATCCGTGTTAAAGAAAATGAACCCTTTGAAATTGCTATTCGTCGTTTTAAACGTGCTTGTGAAAAAGCCGGTATTTTAGCAGAAGTTCATCGTCGAGAATTCTATGAAAAACCCACCTCAATACGCAAACGCAAAGCTGCTGCTGCGGTCAAACGACACTTGAAAAAAGTGACTCGCGACGTATTACGACGCGACCGTCCTTATTGAGTTATTTCCCGTTACCGAAAAAGTTTACTTTAGTTAACTATAGCATACATCAACACTGAAGTTGCGTGCAATTGTTTGAAAAATAAAGGTAAAACCTTATAAGGCGCAATAGTGTTAGCGTATTGCGCCGCATGAAAACACCGATATAAAACTAAAAATTAACAACATCAGCCTATTGCTGCATTAATAAAAAAAACGTTCGGTTAGTAGGGTGGGTAATTTAACCCACCTTTTTAATGTGCTAAATTGGTAAATTATATTTCTGCACAGTTGGTTATGTCAAAAACATTCTTTCTTCAATCTCACTACCAACCCAATGGCGACCAGCCCGCTGCGATAGAAAAATTGCTAATTGGCTTGCAACGCGGTGATCAGCATCAGACATTGTTAGGCGTAACAGGTTCTGGCAAGACCTTTACCATTGCAAATGTGATTCAAGCCGCGCAACGTCCAACATTAATCCTAGCACCCAATAAAACTTTAGCTGCCCAGTTATATAGTGAAATGCGAGAGTTTTTTCCTTATAATTCAGTCGAATACTTTGTTTCTTACTACGATTATTATCAGCCAGAAGCCTATATGCCTGCATCTGATACTTATATCGAAAAAGATGCGTCTATTAATCAACAAATCGAACAAATGCGCTTATCCGCCACTAAAGCGATGCTAGAACGACCAGATGCTATTATTATTGCAACTGTTTCTGCTATTTATGGTTTAGGTGATCCAGAATGGTATTTGCAAATGTTGCTGCATTTAGTTTGTGGCGAAAAAATTGAGCAACGCTTTATTCTACGACGTTTGACCGAATTACAATATACACGTAACGAGGTGATTTTAGAACGCGGCACTTATCGAGTACGTGGAGAAATCATTGATATTTATCCAGCTGAATCGGAAAAGGATGCGGTCCGAATTGAGTTGTTTGACGACGAAATTGATAGTTTAAGTTATTTCGATCCATTGACAGGAAAAACGTTACGCAAAGCCCCCAGAATCACGATTTATCCCAAAACTCACTATGTAACACCCCGAGAAATTTTGTTGCAAGCCATTGAACAGATCAAAGTCGAATTAAAGCAATGTACAGAAAAACTTTACACTCAAAATCAATTAGTTGAAGCGCAACGTTTAGAACAACGTACCAATTATGACTTAGAATTAATTGCAGAAATTGGTTATTGTACCGGCATTGAAAATTATTCCCGCTATTTATCACAACGTCAAGCAGGTGAACCGCCGCCGACTTTATTTGACTATTTACCAAGCGATGCGTTATTGGTGATTGACGAAAGTCACGTAACTATTCCACAATTGGGTGGCATGTATCGAGGTGATCGTTCGCGCAAAGAGAATTTAGTGGCTTATGGATTTCGTCTACCATCAGCTTTGGATAATCGTCCTTTAACCTTTGAAGAATTTGAAAAATTAGCACCGCAAACGATTTTCGTTTCAGCCACGCCCGGACCCTATGAGTATACCCATAGTCAACAGGTAGTGGAACAAGTGGTACGTCCGACAGGTTTACTTGATCCTATCATTGAAATTCGACCAGTTTCCATTCAAGTTGATGATATAATTAGTGAAATTAAACAACGTATTACACTTAAAGAACGGGTATTGATTACCACATTAACCAAACGTATGGCAGAAAATTTGACCGACTATTTACACGAATACCAGATAAAAGTGCGTTATTTGCATTCTGATGTTAATACGATAGAACGGGTTGAAATTGTAAGAGATTTGCGCTTAGGCATCTTTGATGTTTTAATTGGTATCAACTTATTACGCGAAGGTTTGGATATACCAGAAGTGTCATTGGTTGCAATTTTTGATGCCGATAAAGAGGGATTTTTGCGTTCAGAACGTTCGCTTATTCAAACAATTGGGCGTGCGGCTCGGCATATTCACGGTAAAGCAATTCTGTATGCGGACAAAATGACACAAGCCATTCAGAAAGCTGTTGAAGAAACAGAACGACGGCGACAAAAACAATTATATTACAATCAATTACATCACATTATTCCTCGCGGTATTCAAAAAGCCATTATTGATATTTTAGACCTTGAACAAGTAGAAAATACAGTAGTTGACATTAATAAAATAGCGGAAACTTCTGGCGAATATCAGGTATTCTCTCTTTCCCAATTAACCAAGAAAATTAAGCAGTTGGAAAAGAAAATGTTTCAACATGCCGACAATTTAGAATTTGAACAAGCCGCCCAAATTCGTGACGAAATTCAACGATTGCGAGAACAAAGCGTTTTATTAATGTAGGGTGTATAAGCGAAGCGTCATACACCACATGGAAATATGGAATGGTGCATGACACTACGTTTATGCACCCTACAAGCTGACGTTAAAAACTAATTTACACTGTTAGACATAGCTTCTAAAATGACTGGTAACGTGTTGCACATTTTTTATCAATCACATATCTTAGGAGAAAAACATGCCTGAAAAATATCGTCTTGTTACGCGCAGTGACTTTGATGGACTTGCTTGTGCTGCTTTACTAAAAGAATTAGATTTGATCGATGAGATTAAATTTGTTCATCCTAAAGATATGCAAGATGGAAAAATTAATATTACCAAACGTGATATTACAACCAATTTACCTTATGTACCTACCGCACATTTAGTTTTTGACCATCATTTAAGTGAAGTATTGAGAAATTCAGGTGAACGTCCGGCAAACTATATTATCGATCCAGATGCACCCTCGGCAACACGTGTGGTTTACAATTACTATGGTGGTAAAGACCGATTTCCAAATATTAGCGCAGACATGTTGGTTGCCGTTGATAAAGCGGACGCAGCGCAATTTACGCGAGAAGAGATTTTATTTCCAAAAGGTTGGGTATTGCTCAATTATATCATGGACCCACGCAGTGGATTAGGGCGTTTTAAAGAATTTCGGATTTCCAATTACGAATTGATGATGACTCTCATTGACTACTGTAAAACTCACAGTATTGAAGAAATTCTCAATTTACCTGATGTCAAAGAACGAGTAGATTTATATTTCCAACATCAACGCGAATCGATGATGCAAATTGAAAGATGCGCCAAAGTGAAAAAGAATATAGTTGTCATTGATTTACGTAAAGAAGATGAAATTTTTGTTGCCAATCGTTTTATTGTATACGCACTTTTCTTAGAATGTAATATCTCACTACATATTTTATGGGGCTTACAAAGACAAAATACTGTATTTGCTGTCGGTAAATCTATTTTAGATCGCTCTTCAAAAACCAATATTGGCGAACTCATGCTGCAATACGGCGGCGGTGGACATATCAGCGCAGGGACTTGTCAAGTACCTAATGAAGAAGCTGATAACTTATTGCAAGAAATTATTGCTAAAATTAATGCTGATGGTTAGCAATTTATCACTATGTCTTTAACTGCACAACAATGGTTAGCAAAAATTCACGCTCTGGCTTTACCCGATAAAATTAAGATTATGAACGTTTGTGGTGGACATGAGCGTTCAATTACAATGGCGGGTTTACGTGCGATTTTACCAACAAATATTGAACTGATTCCGGGACCTGGGTGTCCAGTTTGTATCTGTCCAGAGGAAGACATTTACGCCGCGATACAATTGGCTTTGCAAGAAGAGATTATTCTAGTCGCTTTTGGTGATATGCTACGTGTGCCGGTCAATGTAAGCAAAAATGAAGCGCGTTCTTTAGAAGAAGCCAAAGCACGAGGTGCCGATATTCGACCCATTGCCTCGCCATTAGAAGCGTTACACATTGCACAAATTGTCGCACCCAAGAAAGTTATCTTCTTTGCTGCCGGCTTTGAAACCACGACAGCACCCGTTGCAGCATTACTAGAGCAAGGCATTCCTGACAATTTATTCATTTTACTGTCTGCACGCCTGACTTTTCCAGCCGTTGCCATGTTACTTAACAGTGGACAAGCCGCGTTTCATGCGTTGATAGCCCCCGGACATGTAGCGACAATTATGGGTGCAGATGAATGGTTATTTGTAGCGAATGAATATAAAATGCCAGTGGCTATTGCTGGTTTTACGTCAGAAAGTTTATTAGCAGCCATTTATTCGGTTTTGCGACAATTTATTGAAAATAAAGCTTTTTTAGATAATTGTTACCCACAAGTTGTCACTGCCGCTGGCAATGTTACAGCTAAACAGTGTTTGCAAAATACAATGAATGTAGTGACTGCTAATTGGCGTGGCATTGGGTTGATTAAAAATTCAGGATTTGAATTAAAAATCACTCAACAAGATGCACGCTTACATTTTACTGATTATACACGAGAAATTCGACAACGTGCCGGACAAATGCCGTCCGGTTGTGGGTGCGCGCAAGTGGTATTAGGCAATATTTACCCTAATCAATGCAAATTATACGGAACAGCTTGCAAACCACGGCAACCTGTTGGTCCTTGCATGGTTTCAGATGAAGGGGCTTGTCGTATTTGGTGGGCAAGTGGCATTAGAACTCAAATGATTTCTTAGTAGAATCAAAAATATCCAACTTCATACTGCGCAGCTAATAACTCCTCTATGCAAGTTTCTTCAGTTTTGATGAATCGTTTAGCAAGTTGTTGAAAAATCATTGCTGTTGTAATCGCATCACCCGCGGCAGTATGACGTGCAGGATTGATAATTTTACAAATAGCTGCCACTTCATCTAAAGTGTAATGACCCACACGACCACTACATGCACTATATAATAACATGGTATCTATCCATGGATTAGCTAAAGTACAAAACAGTTGTTTTTGCAGCGTTTTATTAAGAAAGCGAATATCAAAATTGACATGATGCCCAACAATAACCGCATAATCAATAAATTCAATTATTTCACCAATAATATCCTGAATCGTCGGACAATGGGCAACATCTTGATCGTTGATACCATGAATTGCTGTAGATTCAGCCGGAATTTTGCGCTGTGGATTGACAAAACGATGATATTCTTTGCCAGTCAATGTGAGTCCATCCATTGCTAACAAACTGATTGATACAATTTCATCTCCAGAATAGGCATGAAAACCAGTTGTTTCTGTGTCAATGACAACAAAACGGGTATTTAACGCAATTTGTGTAGTGATTTGTTTTGGGTCTAGTTGTACGCAAAGATTATGTAGTGATTGTAAATAAGGGTCTGATAAATAAGAATAAATACCTTTTCGACGTTTGAGATTCGCTCGAAAAGTCACTAATAAGCGATGTAAAGTTTCTGTTGGCATTTTAATTAAGGCGCATACGTATTTTTTAACTCGTCAGAATATAGATAATCTGTAAAATGTCAATGCTGAAAATTCTAAATAATGGTCGATAATCTATTGAAAAATAAACAACAATCTGCTGAATTGCTAGAAATCTCAGCCGTGGGCAAAAGATTACGCTATGAACGGGAACGATTGGGATTGAATCAGTTAATTTTTGCTAAAATCGGTGGCGTGACTAGAGAATCGCAGGTGAATTATGAACGGGGTAAACGTAGTCCCAGCAGCGGTTATTGGACGTCGATTGCCATTTTAGGTATTGATATTCAATATATTTTCACTGGAGTACCATCTGTTAATATACAAGAAGTAGTGATTCATCTCATGAAAACAAAAGAAGCTACCGAAATAAATACAGTTATTTTGCGTGAAAAATTTAGCGATATTTTACAAATTATCCATCAATTAGCTGAAAAACCAAACGAATTTATTGACGAATTATCACATTATTTAGATAATAAAAAATAACAGATTTTTTAGTCAAGCTTGGGTACAAAAGGATATTGGCGAGTAAAAACGTGCTGTATCATTTTGACCAGAAACTTATCCGTTGTGCTAAACGTAAGTACAAATTGCTGAAGACTTATGCTCAAGCTGCGCGGAGAGTAGCGGCGTTTCTGACACGAAACCCGCAACTATTCGCACATTGCTAATCGAATAGGTTGAGTGATAAGAGCCGAATGAAGCGAGAGTTTCACGTTCGGTTCTGTGAGAGCCTCAGGGGCAATGCCATTAAGTTAAGCGTTTCCCTCCTTTTTTAAAGGGGGCAGGAGGGATTTAAGTAATTGAAATATAAAAAATCCCCCTCAATCCCCCTTTGGCAAAGGGGGAAGCGAAATTTCCTTAACTTAATGCTATTGAGCCTCAGGGGCAATGCCATTAAGTTAAGCGTTTCCCCCCTTTTTTAAAGGGGGCAGGGGGATTTAAGTAATTGAAATATAAAAAATCCCCCTCAATCCCCCTTTGGCAAAGGGGGAAGCGAAATTTCCTTAACTTAATGCTATTGAGCCTCAGGGGCAATGCCATTAAGTTAAGCGTTTCCCCCCTTTTTTAAAGGGGGCAGGGGGATTTAAGTAATTGAAATATAAAAAATCCCCCTCAATCCCCCTTTGGCAAAGGGAGAAGCGAAATTTCCTTAACTTAATGCTATTGAGCCTCAGGGGAAGTTCCTTGGGGCTACTCGACCTTGCTTTGTTAATCGTAGTTAGCAGAAAGGTAACCGTCACATATAATTACACTGATGTCGAACTAGACATATCTTCTGATGAATGTGTCATATACTCATGCTTATCACTTTTTTGTTTTTTTTCAAAAATTTGCACAGCCGGTTGTAATAATTCAAATCCATTTTTGATGCGTCGACCAATTTTCCCCGTGATAGAAACAACCCAAGCCGCATAATCTTCGTTCGCCTGCTGCATTTTTTTCCATATTTTAGGACGAATTTTCATCAACACCATTTGCCCATCGGCTTCTACCACAAACTGCTGCCAACCATTTTTTACTGTTTGCACTTCAGGTGGTAACGTGTATATTTTGATATTGACTTCCAAATTACCGGGTACAGTGGGTATCTCTTGCGTGGATACTTTAGGCTCTATCATATTGTTATCCATCGTATTTTCCTTTAATTGAGTTTCAATGTGTGTAGTCCCATTTTGCCCATCTGTACGCTTTAAAGATAAAATAGGACGACCAAATATAGACACCGGTGCAGGCATTACTATTTTTTGAACCGGTTTTACTGCTATCCGTGATTGAATTTGATGACGTTCTTGTCTGCGTTTGGCTTCTTCACCAATATTCACATGTTCTTCTGTCACGATCCCGCAAATATTACCTTCTAAATCAATACGCTGTATATCACACATTAATTTATTACGATAAGCAACCTGATTAATATAAAGATGTAATGCGCGACGAATGAGTTTTTTAGAATAATGATGGGCAAGAACAGCATGTATATCTCGGTGAATGTCGATTTTGAGAGGACGAATTTCCTCTGCATTATCAAAAAAGGTATTGGGAAATTTTCTCTTTAAAACTACCAACAGTTCTTCTGCGGTAGCGATTTGTTCAGGCGTGATTTTCTTAGTCATAGCAAATGATCGCTCGTGCTTGCTCTTAAGGTGGTCATCGTTCACCACAACAACTAAACGAGGAACTAATAAATAGTCCTCACCCTACATCTTGGCGGTTAGTCGCACGTACATTATCCTACACTTTATTTTAAAACTATTAATATGATTTATGTAATCGATTGATTTAATACTATTAATTTTATCGCCAATTTGTTTTTCATTGGTTTGCACAATATATGCCACTATTAAAACAATCGTTTAGTTAAACCAACTCACACAATTAAATTAATTTTCCTTTCGATAAAAAGTACATTGTCTCAACAAGTAAGATCGTTCCACAAGTTAATAATGGTACAAAACAAATCCGCTGTACGTTCAGCATCATAAATGGCAGAGTGTGCTTCATCAGCATTCCAACTTAAACCCGCTGCTTGTACTGCACGGGCTAAAACTGTTTGTCCATAAGCCAATCCGCCCAATGTTGCGGTGTCAAATGTGCTAAATGGATGAAAAGGATTACGTTTTACCCCAATACGTTTAGCAGCAGCATTGAGAAAATTTAGATCAAAAGTGGGATTGTGCCCAACTAAAATTGCACGATTACACTCATGATGACGAATAGCCTGACGAATTGATTTAAACACCGCATTAACGCCCTCAGTTTCTGAAACTGCAAAACGAAACGGATGATAAGGATCAATACCTGTGAATGCTAATGCACTTGGGTCTAAATTTGCACCTTCAAACGGTAAAATGTGACTGCTATGTGTTTGATCGGGTTGCCAAAAGCCATTTTCATCAATTTTCAAGGTAATCGCAGCAATTTCTAACAATGCATCGCGTTCCGGATTAAAACCGGCGGTTTCTACATCAACCACCACAGGTAAAAAACCACGAAATCTTTTATTAACAGTAGCATGAATAAATTGAGGTGGACGACGACTCATGCGAGTTGCCAACTCATATTTTCACCGGCTCGCAAAGGAATGACTTGCGTGGTACCAAAAGTAAGTGTATCAGGCACTTGCCAAGTTTTTTTCATAAGAGTAATGGTATTTGTATTGCGAGGTAAACGATAAAAATCAGCACCATAGAAACTTGCAAACCCTTCTAACTTATCAAGTGCATGATAGGCTTCAAATATTTCCGCATAAAGTTCTATCGCCAGCGGTGCAGTATACATGCCGGCACAACCACAAGCAGCTTCCTTAGTGTGAACTGCATGAGGCGCACTGTCTGTACCTAGAAAAAATTTAGGATTACCACTGGTGGCAGCTTGTAATAACGCTTGGCGATGTGATTCACGTTTTAGCACTGGTAAACAATAGTGATGCGGACGAATACCATTCTTAAACAAATCGTTACGATTCATTGCCAAATGGTGTGCAGTAATGGTCGCCGCCAATTTATCATTAGCCAAAGCCACATATTCTACTGCTTCTTGAGTTGTAATATGTTCTAACACAATGCGCAATTCAGGAAATTCAGCACGCAATGGATCTAGTATTTGTTCAATAAAAATACGTTCTTTATCAAAGATATCAATACTATCCGCCACTACTTCCCCGTGAATCAACAAAGGCACATCATACAATTGCATAGCCTCTAAAGTATGCCACACTTTGCGTAAGTCTGTCACACCAAATTCAGAATGTGTCGTGGCACCTGCGGGATAATATTTAATTGCAACAATTTCACCACTGGCTTTTGCTTGAATAATATCGTTAGGCGTAGTATGTTCAGTTAAATATAAGGTCATTAACGGCGTAAAACTAGTATCAGGTGCCAGTATATTACAAATGCGCTCACGATAAGCCAATGCTTGAGAAACAGTCGTTACCGGTGGTTTAAGATTAGGCATAATCACCGCTCGTGCAAAACAACGCGCAGTCGCTGCAATCACAGAAATCATGTGGTCACCATCGCGCACATGTAAGTGCCAATCATCAGGCTGTATAAAGGTCAGACGTTGCATAATAATCCAATAAAAGTAATAACCTCTATTATAAGCTATCGCTAGACTGAACTAAACCGTTTTATTAATATAATTATATTGATTGTGTATATTGTTTGATTAGCGTCTTAGAATTCCAATTTACTGTAGAATGGTTTTAGTTGAAAGAAGAAATGATTATTCGGCTACTTCGGAGAAGTGAAACTATTTTAGACGCAGTCAAAAGATCAACTGCGCTATTAGAAAATTGATTTATCGAATGTTAATGAAAAAATGAACTATTCAACTAGTAGTGAAGTTAAATCTTCTAATTTCACTTCATAAGCGGTATCATTCGGTATAATCAAAGTCCCTGTTTGATATCGTACATTGACTATTGTTTTTGCCAATTCATTCAAAGAATTATAGTGATCTAACAATGCAGTAATTAATTTATCCTCTAAATCAACTGTATTAAAAATTTTATCCGGATTATTGATAAACTCTTTATCTTCAGTAAGTTGTTGCAAAGAATTATAATAAGATTCAGCCGTTTTAGCCGATTCAACCGCAGAACTCAAGGTACCCACGACGTTAGATGCTGAAACACCAATTTCTAAACTAATTTGGCGAGTAAGCTCATCAATAGTAATTTTATTTTGCTGATCCAATGCGCGCTTCAGATCCAAAACGCCTTTAGCGGTATTATTACCCAACGGATAGCTTAATGTAAGCGAAGCACCAGAATTTGCGCCTTGCACATATCCATATAAAGAATCAAAATATTTGCTAGTGCCATTTCCTGCTTCATACCCATTGTAACCTAATGAAAGACTTAAATCTAAACTAGGTAATGAATCCCGTTTTGCTTTAGCAACCAAAGTTTCGGAAGCTTGTTGACGCAATTTTGCAGCTTGTAAATCTAAACGTTGAGCCAACGCCTTATTTAACCACTTATTTTTGCTTGCTTGCTGATCGAATTGAGCCAATACACTTTCCCAATCCAATGGAAATTCGGAAACAGGTTCCCCCAGATTATCGACCTGATTTGCAGGAATACCTAAACTACTGGCTAAATTACTTTTTGCGGTATTAACTGCATCTCGTGCAGTGACAACTTGACGTTTTTTATCAGACAAATAGCCTTCTAAACGCCCACTGGTTTTACCCATTGCAATCCAATCCGACACACGCTGTTCCGATCTTTCATACACTTTTAAAGTTTCAATGGCATTTTTATATTCCCAATAATTACCGACTGCATCCAACAATATTGAAGCGATAAATTGTTGCACTTCTAAACCAGTTGCTTCTCTTTCCAATCGCGCTGCTGTTTCATCTGCGGCGGCTGAAACATAGCCTCTCCCCTTTAACAGCGGAATATTTAGAGTAAATGTCACCGCTGTGGTATTATCGGTATGTATAGGCGGTGGTGGCGGCGGTACATCGCGCGGATCCATACGATTCATACTGATAGAAAGATCTGCCGCTATACCGGAACGAAAAAATTTGGAAATACCAGCACCACTATTTTGGTAATCTCGATCATCACGAACAACATAAGAATTATAAGGTGGATTACCAATAGCCATGCGATCATTATGATAACCAACAGTCACATGAGTATTAAAATCAAATGTTCCGGTTTGGATTCGCTCGCTTGCTTTGGCAATATCTAGATTTAAAGATCGCCGTTTAATATCAGGTGAATTAGTAACTGCCATTTTTGCAACATCCAATAATGTCAATGAATTACCAGATAAAACAGAATTATTATCCACCTTTTCTGAAGCAGTTTCCTCTGCGTATATGGGTGGACTTATTCCGTCACATATCACTAACATAAAACAGATCAACTTATCATTTTTCATATTAATCCTCAACTTAATGTGCGTTATTGATGATATCTACCAATTTATTTTTGAAATTTAAAACAATAGAATTAATCGTATCCAATTGATAACTTTGTTGTGGATAAGCTAAGACGACGGTAAACTGTTCGCGAGCAATTATCGCATTAAAACTCAAATCATACAATAATCTAGCTTGCTCACTTACACTATAATTACTTGAATTTCCAACAATATTAAATCCATTCGATTGTTCATTTTCCTCATCATACTGCCCCAAATAATTAAAACTAATTTGTGGCTGCAACTGAAAATACAAATTAGGTTTATACGCAAGCGGCGTAATATATTTCAAAATACCATAATTGATTCCTCCCTCAGTTGGCACTTGATTAATGATATTATCTATATGATTTAATTGTGAAATAATGTCTTGCTCAATGGGAAGATGTAAAATTAAGGGATAAGTGCTAGTAAACCATCCCACCGTACGACTAATATCCAATTCTGGCAGAATCGCTTGTCTACCATGACTTTCCATCATAATCAAACTATTCTCTTCACCATGCCAACGCTGCAAAGTATAAGCCAAAGCAGTCAATAACACAGTATTAATATTGACACGATAATATTTTGGTATTTTAGTTAATAATGCCATTGTTTCTGTTTTTGACAAACTAAAAGACACATCAGCACAATTTTTAATTGTTTTATCAGCCAGTTGAAAATCTGAAATTAGAGATTTAACCGGTGTTGCTTCTACCATCTGCCAATAAGGCATTTCTCTTAATAAAGCCTCACTTTTACTATATTCAACAATTTTTTCAGCCCACTGCTTAAAAGAACAAGTTTTTAACGGCAAATTAATAACTCTCTCAATCAAATATTGCTGATAACCCATTAATATATCTTGCAATAAAATACGCCAAGAAATGCCATCGATAACGAGATGATGAATAATAATTAATAAATAATCGCCATCAATTTGTTTAAACAACACCGCCTTCATCAATGGACCCGTTACCAGATCAAGACTGGCTTGTGCTGTTTTAATCTGATTTTCTAAAGCATCCAACCCTATTGTAGCGGATTCAACGGTTATAAAAGAAAATTGATAATTTATACCTTGATTTTCCTGAATAATTTCCCGAGTCTCCGCATTAAAACGATAAGTCATACGCAAAGCATCATGATGCATCTGAATTTTATTAAAAACAGCATATAGAGCCGTTTCATCAAAACGAGTGGCATTAAAAAACAATTCTGAATGATTAAAATAATGTTTATCAATGGGATACTCTTGAAAAAACCACTGTTGAATTGCAGTGAGCGGAACAATACCAGAAACAATATCCTGAGTTGCCGTAATTTCACCAGTCTCTTGAGTGATGACTGCTGCCAATTGCGCAATTGTTGGATATAAAAAAATATCTTTAGTTTCAACAATAAAACGTTGTTGACGTAATTGAGCGACCATTTGAATCGCACGAATAGAATCACCACCTAAATCAAAAAAATTATCGTGAACACTCAGTTCTTTTCGAGGCTTCAATACCGCCTGCCAAATAGCCACCATCTTCTGCTCACGCTCATTGCGCGGCATAACAAAATCAATGGTAGACGACGATTTTGGCGCAGGCAACGCTTTTTTATCAATTTTACCATGTGCTGTAAGTGGTAATTTATCCAATGGCATTAAAATGCTTGGGACCATATATTCAGGTAAAAATTGTCCCAAATAAAACTTTAACGCTTGGATAGTTAAAGGATTCTTTGCAACAAAATAACTGACTAATACATTTTCAGTGATACAAGTCACCACTTCTATTATTTCAGGATGTTGTAATAAATATTGTGAAATTTCAGACAGTTCTATACGATAACCGCGTAATTTAACCTGTTCATCCTTCCTACCACAAAATTCAATATTTCCATCTACTAACCATTTACCTAAATCACCGGTTTTATAGAGTTTTTCATCTGTTTTAAATGGATTAGCGACAAATTTTTCCATTGTTAAATCAGGATGTTGTAAATAACCACGCGCCAATCCAATACCAGCAATACAAATTTCTCCAATTACACCAATAGGCACTAATTTCATTGCCGGATTAACAAGGTAAATAGTTAAATTTGCTAACGGTTTACCAATAGGAATTTTAGATAAATAGTTTTTTTCAGCTAAAAAAGTCAAATTATCTATTTGAGACGAAATTACTTGATAATAAGTGGCACACACAGCCGTTTCTGTCGGTCCATAAGCATTAAAATAATTTAAATAATTAGCATAAAACAATGCATCTTCAGGATTAGCTGCCTCACCGGCAGTAATTAATGTTTTTAAATTTTTTACAACCTGTTTATCTAATGTATTCAAATAAATAGGGGGCAATGTTGCAACAGAAATACCCATTTCCTGTAAAAAATTTAAAAAGCGACTATTATCTTGAATAATCTCCTGTGCCACAGGCACTAAAGTAGCACCAGATAATAATGCCATGAAAATTTCTGATAATGAAGCATCAAATGAAGGTGAAGCAAATTGCAAGACTTTATCCGTTTTATCTACTTTAAAAGATTGAATTTGCTGTAAAATCATATTAACAAAACTTACATGTTCAATCATTACCCCCTTAGGTTGACCGGTTGAACCTGAAGTATAGATAATATAAGCCAATTCATTGTTATTAAAAGAAAAATTGGCAATATTACCATCAACATCAGAAAAAACTGTTTCACGGGTCAAAACAAGCTGACAACCACTATTTTCAATAATATAATCAATGCGTTGTTGCGGATAATTTGGATCAATTGGTAAATAAACGCCACCCGCCTTAAGTATGCCCAGTAAATTTACAATCAACCATGCTGAACGTTCAACCATCACACCCACGATTTCTTGATGCTTAATTTTTTGGATATTCTTTAAAAAATAGGCAACTTGATTTGCTTTCTCATTTAACTGACAATAAGTTAATGAATCTTTAGCTAAGACAGCGATATTATCAGGCGTTTTTGCTGCTTGAATTTCAAATAATTCATGAATAGTTTGTGTTGGTAATATTGTTGTTTGAGCATTAAAGTTTTGTAAAATTTGCTGTTGTTCGATAGTTGAAATTAATTGTTGTTTAATAATAGGATAATCAGGTTTAGCAAGTAAATTTTCTAGTAAAATACTTAATTGATTAGATAATCTTTCAATTGTTGCTAATTTAAACAAATGTGTATTGTAGGTAATCGCCATTTCCAACTCACCAGACAACAATTCAATAAAGTTAAAAGTGAGATCAAAGCGACTAATGTTGGCATCAACTGTTAAAGGTTTGATTTCTATATTCAATTGCTGTTGTGCTGCTGAAGGTGGCTGTGTTTCCTGCAAAATAACCATGACATCAAATAAAGGAGAACGACTGACATCACGCTGTAAATTTAATTCGGCAACTAAACGGTCAAAAGGATATAACTGATTATCATAAGCCTCTGTTACTGTTAATTTTATCTGATTAAGAATTTGAATAAAACTGGCTTGTGGATTTAAAATATCACGTAAAGCAAGGGTATTAACATAAAAACCAATTTGATTTTCTAATTCAGGATGATATCTACCAGCAACTGGCGAACCTACGATAAGATCAGATTGTTCAGTATAGTGCAACAACATGATTTTAATAACAGCAACAACTGCCATAAATAATGTTGCATCTGCTTGGTGAGCCAGCGTTTTCAAAGAGTTAGTTTTATCTTTTGCAATGTTTGTGTACACAGTCTGTCCGGCAAAAGTTTGCACAGAAGGGCGTAAATAATCAGTGGGAAAATTTAAAATTGGCAATTCGCCCGCCAACTTTTGCCGCCAATAACGTTGTTGCTGTATTGCTAATTCACCGGCTAATAGTTGATTTTGCCAAATTGTATAATCTTTATATTGAATAGTTAAAGCAGGTAGAACATTTTCTGTTTTTAATGAATATGTTAGATAATAATGTAATATTTCATTTTCTAAAATATGAATTGACCAGCCATCGCTGACAATGTGATGCACATTTAACAAAAATATATGATAATTTTCAGTAATTTTTAACAATTTTACTCGAATTAAGAGATTTTCTGCCAAATTAAAAGCAGTATTTGCTTCTTGTTCAGCATGATACTGAATTAATTTTTCATAATTTTCTTGCTGATTCAACTCAACAACTGTAATTTTAAACGCCACTTGTTCATGAATGATTTGACGGGGTTCATTAGCAATTACTATAAAATTAGTTCGTAATGCTTCATGTCGTTGAATAACCGTTATAAATGCTTGCTGTAAACAATCAATATCCAATCGCCCATTAAGGTGATAAGCAGCGAAATTATTGTAAGCAATCGAATTTTCTTCCATTTGATGCAAAATCCACAAACGTTTTTGTGCATAAGACAATGGATAATGTGGTTGTAGAGCAACAGGTGTAATTTTCGCGTATTCCTTAGTTGCACGTTGCGCGATGATGTCGGATAACTGTTTAATCGTCGGATAATCAAAAATATCACGTAACGATATCTCAACATTGAATTCTTTGTAAATTCGAGCCGCAATCCGAGTTGCTTTTAAACTGTGTCCACCTAATGCCAAAAAATTATCATGAATACCAATCAATGTTTGTTCTAATACTGTCTGCCAAATAGTCAACATACGTTGTTGATGGGTGTTTTCTGGTAGTTGATATGCTATTTTTTCAATTTTATCAATCAGTTGACTTTTTGATAAAGTTAATAATTGTTCTGCTTGATGATATTGTAATGGTAAGTAATGAATTTTATGTAATAAATTGTTTTCATTAGTTAAAATAATTGTCCACTCACGTGATACACGATCTACATTTTGATTAAAATTTGCTTTTATGTTCGCTTCAGCTATTTTAGGTAATGACTCAGTTTGCTGTAATTCTGGAGTAACATCATAATTTAATTGAATAAAATCAGGTAAAGTGGGTATTTTTGTATAAAGCATTCGGTATAAAATACCCTGTGATGTATTTTCGCCTAGCTGCCAAGTTTGTAAAAAAGCAAAAATTGGTTGATTTTTAGCTGTTACTCGATATTCCGCAATGATTTCATCTAAATCATGTTGTTTACAATAATTTTTTAGTCCGGTTAAAATCGCATTTTCTACTTGCCGCCCTAATACACGACAACTGAGTAGCAAAGTGTCTAAAAAGAGGGTATTTTTTCTAATTTCAGTGATAACAACTCCAACTAAACCATAAGAACCAAATTTATCTTTAACATCAATTGCCCAACAGTTATAATTTGGATTATTTAGTAATTGAGTAATTTCAATTTCTGTTCTTCTAATCGTACTCAGATTAAATTGATTGGTACGTTGTGTCAGTTGTGAAACTCTTTCTAATTGAAAGGATTGTAAACGCATCATATCAATTTGAATGTTAAGATTTTGAAGAAAATGCGTCAATGAAGGTGCTGTTTGTTGTTGACGTTGTTTTTCAGCCAAATACATCTGACTACGTTGTCGATCTTCTTCAGTAATCTTAAATTTATCTAATGCCCACACTTGTTGTAAATAGGCTATAAAATTGGCAGAATTAGCCGGAAGTTGTAGCGTTAATACTTCTGGACATTCAGACATCACTTCTGTACATTCAATTATAGAATCATCAATAAAAACAAAGCTATTAATATCTAAATTGAGTTCTTCTGCCATTTCACGTAAATTTTGTGATTTTGCTTGCCAATTAATACGATAAGTCACAATATGTTCACGTTTTAATAACATTGCTGGGTTTTTGCTAAAAACTTCCCATACATCATTTTCATTATTTTTGCTGCATAAAACGAGTAAAAAACCTGCTTCAACTCTTTGTAATAAAAAGCGTTGTAAAGCGAGATAATCTTCAGTTATCTCGATGCCTAAATAACCGTCTTCACCACAAATACCTTGCCAAAGCGTATTATCACAATCTACCGCAATTACTTTAAAATGGGGTTTTTGCCATGCGTAAATCTGACGAACTACGTAACTGCCCATTGCGGCATAATATTCATCAACAAAAGGAATATGACCTAATTTATCTGTTTGAGGATCAAAAATATCAATGATATTGTATAAAAAAGATAATTCATTAAAATCAAGTAAATAGTTGTTTTGTAACGCAAATTCACGCCACTGTTGTGTGAGTTGTTGAATATGGGTTTGTAAAGTTGTGGATAATCCTAAATGAACAGAAATGGAAAAAATACCAATAAAATTCATTTTCCCTGTTTGGGCGGCAAAAGTTGATATTAAGTCAGTATAATTTTTATCCAAATGGGTGATTATTTCTGATTCTGATTGGGATTGCAGGTCTCGTAACCAATCTTCAAAGCGAATGAAAATACAATTAATGCCTGAATTGTTGTTTAGCAAACTTTTTGGATCAAGGAGTTGTTGAAATACTTGATTGTAAGGCGAAAACTGAATTTGTAACTTTAGATCAAATTGTTCCGCCCACCAAAGTAGATAGGATTCGATTGGTTCACAGGTAAAAGTCGCAGTGATAACAATAGATAATGGATCATTTTTAGATTTTTGTGGAAAATAACGTTCTTTTTCTGTAATAGTTAATAATTCTAATGATTGAATCGCAAAGTCTTGTTCAAGTTTATCAGATAACTGTTTAATATAATTAGTTAAATTTTCAATTAGTGTTGTGTCATAAACGGTTTGATTATAAATAATATGAAAACCCAAGGCGTCTGGTACTGGAATAATTTGTACAGTTAAATCATAGTGAGTGTGATCAAAATGTTCTGATTTATCAATAATGAAATCTGTTGAAATAGATTGTTCTTGAGTTTCGCGATAATTTTCAAAAACGAGAATATGGTCAAATAATGTCTGTTTAAGTGTCGTTTCAGCTTGAATATCTGCTAATGAGTAATAATGATATTTTTTGCTTTCAATGGCTTCTTGTTGTATTTTTTGGATTAAAGCGGTAAAAGTTAATGTTTTACGCATATCGATACGTACTGGAATTGCGTTAATAAATAAACCAACGATTTGTTCAATGCCTTTGATTTCTGAGGGTCTACCTGATACGGTTGTTGCGAAAACAACATCTAAGCAATTATTATACTGCGCTAAAATAATACCCCAAATCGCTTGAATCACTGTGTTGATTGTAACGTGATTATGAGTTGCTAATTGTTGTAAAGTGGCAGTTTGTTGTTTAAATAAATTAAAACTGATTGTTTTAGCAGAAAATGTATTTTCAGTCGTTGATTGTTGTGGTAGTGAGGCTAATTTTTCGTAACCGTTTAAATATTGCTGCCAATAACGTTTTGCGGCTTCCTTATTCTGTTGTTTTAACCATTTTACGTAGTGACTAAAGGGGGTTGGTGTGGGTAAAGTGAGTAATTGTTTTTCAGATAATTGCTTGTAAATTAATGAAAATTCGTCTTGAATAATATTTAAACTCCATCCATCCATCAAAATATGGTGCAAAGTCCAAATAATATCAAAAGAAGTCTCTGCTAATTGAAAAGCAGCAATTCGCATTAATGGGTCTGTAGTGAGATCAAAAGGATGTTGTTTATCTTGTTTAAGATATTGATTACAATAACTAATTTGTTGATTTTTAGACAGATGACTGATATTTTCAAAATAAAAAGGTAATGATCGCTCTTTCAGCACAATTTGTAATGGTTGAGCAACATTTTTATGGACAAATAACGTGCGCAAAATATCGTGTCGTTTAACAATTTCTTGCCAAGTTGCCTTAAAAATAGCGATATCAAGCCGACCAGAAATGTGATAATGCGTTTGCTCAAAGTACGCTAATGAATCTTGGTCGTACAAGGAATGAAATAACATACCTTCTTGTAGTGATGTTAATTCGTAAATATTTTTGATATTTTTTTTGTCAAACATAGCGAGATTTTTTAAATATAAACAATTAGTTGAAATATAGGTTTGATGTGAGAGATTAAAAATATCTCTCACAGAAAAGATGAGTTATTGAATATGCCGAGAACGCGTCATTGTCGTACCCACAGGTAAATTTTTGATAATGTCTAATGCGTTATAAGTAATAATCAAAGATACATTGTAAGGGGTTAAATTAGTCAGAGAACGATTAATCATTGTAGTTATTGGTATTTTTAAGTCAATTTCATAGTGCATAACGGCATCGAATCCACCGATTTGACCACGATGTGCGTAGGTTGCGTAGAGTAATTCTTCAGTGATGCCCAGTCCCATTTTTACCACAGGCGCAACTGGAAACCAAGTAAATTGTTGTTCTTCAACTTCAAATTTTAGTAAATCTTTTTCCCCAATCGCTGTAATCCAACGGTTTAAATCGTCAGCAGTAGAAATCATATTTCCAGATGCCCAAGTATAGGAGGGATCAGTTAAAGTGCGCTCAACGAGTACATCTTCGAATCCCGGTGTATGCTCAGTTTCGTCAAACATATTCCAATAACCAATTGCATGTTTACCTTGAATATCAGATTCACCAGTTTTAGGCACATAAGTATTTGTTAAGCCTAATGGTTTAATGAAACGATTTTCTATTTCTGATTCCCACGTATTGCCTGTTACTTTTTCTGCTATTAACCCAAGTAAAATGTAACCCGTATTAGAATAATTCCATTCTTCACCCGGCTGCGAAAGTGGTACCGTATATTTTGTCCCGTCTGGAAACGTTCCATCTGGCATTACCAAAGTCATTTTGACCAATTCTTCTGGTGTATACTGCTTTGTAGGCTCATTGTAGTAATTCATTGTCCAATCCATATCATAGACAAAGTTAGATAACCCACTGGTATGATTCAATAATTGACGAACAGTAATATCTTTACCAGACATCGGCGTATCTACAATATCTTCCACCATACCTGGAAGCCATTTATCGACGCTATCATCTAGTGACAATTTACCTTCTTCTACAAGTTGTAAGATCAACATAGCGGTAAAAGTTTTGGTAATACTGCCAATTCTCATACGGTGATCAACTTCCATAGGAATTTGATTTGCAACATCGGCATAACCGGCTGTACCTATCCATTCACCTTCACCCGGAATCGTTAAAGCCAACACAGCACCCGGAATACCTTCTTTAATTTCCGCACTGGGTTTGATTGCATTATCCAGCATATCTTGCAATTGACGTGCGACCTCTGAAATCGTGACTTTAAAAGAATTACCATAAAAACTATAGGGGTCTTCAAGTAAGCGATAACCATAAAATACCTGCAATTGATAGACAGGTAAATCGCCATTGAATAAATCAAAGCCTTGCTGAGTTTCCAACGTTACGCCACCCATTGAGGGAATTTGATTATCAAAATATTCCCAACTCACTGAATCTTTGACATAAAGAACATTATTCACCAAAGCAAATGCATATAATTCTGCTTCTTTACCTTGATGTTCAACAGGAATTTCTAAAATGGGTGATAAAATTAAGGGCGTATTAGCTGTACTGACTAAATTTCTAGTTGCATCAAAAGGACTTTTAGTATCTTGAATCGGGGAAATTGTTGAAGCATATAGCAATTGTGATAAAAAACTACTTTGAAAAACACACAGGACAAAAATGAGTAGCTTCTTCTTAAAACGATGGAACATATTGATTCCTCTATTGATATAATCAAATTTATAGGTTTATACAGATCAACAAACCTTAAAAATAGATTATCACATTAAACAGAGTAGGAGTAAACATTCAGCATCTTAATTAAAATATAGCTGATTGTAGTGATAATAAAAAATATAATCCGGATTACAATTAATTTGCATAAAAATAATCAGAAAGCTTTTGAATTAACTCTATATTTGGTAAATTATAATAAACACCATTATGCATATTTAACATAGGTTGCATACCACGTAAAAATAAGTAATAAACACCACCAAAATGTTGTGAGTAGTGGTAATTTTCCACATGTATTGATAAATAACGATGCAAGGCAACAGCATAAATATAATATTGTAAAATATATAGCTCTTGTACCATAATAGGCTCTAATTGATGTATATTATAATTTTCTGGCAATAATCCTAAAAAATTCGATTTATAATCAACCAAATAAAATTTATTTTGATATTCAAAAATCATATCAATATACCCCTTCATCATACCTTGCAACGGCAAAAAATTTAAGCGTCGTAATTGCCGTATTAATGGCGTGATTAACCTATCTTCTTGAAAATGAGAGAAAATATTTACTAACCCTTGTACTGAAACATGTGACACTGGATAATAAAATTCCAACTCTGTTAGACGTGCAGATAAACTAATTTGCGATAAAGTCAATTGTGTAGGTAACAAAGGTGTTGTTGTTACATCTTTAACCAATTGAACAATAACAGTCAACCACTTGTTAGATTCATAACCGAATTGTTGTAATTTTTCTTCGACGTGATCCCTATTAATATTAGTAAAATCAATGTACTCAAATAACTCATGAATAAATTGTCCCGCTTTAGCGCCTCGCGGAAAAGTAAAAATAGAAGGTTGCATTTCCGCAGTTGCATAAGCCGTTGGATAATGCATTGTTACATTATCATGATCAGGTTGATCAACAGCTTGCATTGAAGATAATGCACTAAAACTTGTCACCTTCCAAGACTGTATAATTTGACCAATAAAGCGTTTTTCTTCTAATTTAGGTAATTCTGCTCTATTTGGCACAAAATAAGTTGATTCATTAACTAATTTATTAATTTTAATCGTATTATTTGATAATTGTTCTAAATTTTTTAATTCAGTCCATACTTGCTCATCACTCATTTGAAGGTCAAAGTGATGATGAAATAAAGAAGCCAAGGGCGATTGTTCAGCCTCCTTAAATGCACCCCACACCGTATAACAACGATGTTTTGCCCTAGTTAGCGCAACATAACAAAGGCGCATATTTTCAGCTAACATTTCTCGTTGAGCATCTTGAAAATGCTGCAATTGTTCAGCCGAACCCACATCCAAAATTAATTGATTACCTTGATGAAAAGTAAAATAATTCTTATCAAGATTTAAATACCCATCCCATAAAAATGGGCAAAATACAATATTAAATTCTAAACCTTTACTTCGATGAATTGTATATATTTTTACTCTATTTTCATCACTTTCTAAGCGTAATTGATGTTCTTCTTCTTTAATATCGGTAAAATAACGTTTTTGTGCTAACCAATAACATAAAGCAGCCATACCTAATTTAAATTGTGTCACAGCTTGTTGTAAGAGTTCCATTACATGCAAGACATTTGTTAAGCGTCTTTCACCATTTGGATAATTTAATAACCTTTTTGCAACTTGCTCTTCTACTATAATTGTATGAAACATCTGAATAAAACCTACATTTTTCCATATATGATGATAACGATAAAATGACTTAATACGTTGTTGCCATTTAAAATCATCTTTTTCGAGTAAAAAATGCAATTCCTGTGCAGTCATGCCTAAAATATCCGTTGTTAATGCCGCCTTTAAAGCACTTTCATTATTGGGTTCTAAACAAGCAAGCAAAATTCTTTCAATTTCCATTACTTCATGCGTTTCAAATAAATTATCATCACTGTATAATACACAGGGTATTTGTAATTGCAATAATGCTTGCTGAATAAAATAAGCTTGTTGGTGTTTTCTGACCAAAATTGTAATATCTCCAGCAGTAACTGCCCTTTTTCCTATAAATAACTGCTTTTTTTCTCCTAAAAACAATAAATTCCTAATTTCAAAAGCCACCATTTCTGAAATAGCATGATACGCCCATTCTTTAGTAATTGCCTTATCTGGCTCAAGATTAGCTTGCTGTCGCGTAATCAATAAAATCTGAAAATGTGACAATGGCATGGTTAGACTTTGTAATATTTCTTTTTGCGGTGATGGCGTAACAGGATGGAAGATAATTTCTTTAAATATAAAAGGGTTAATTGGTTTTTGATGAGAAAATAAAGTATTAACAGCCTGAACTAGCTCAGCTTCTGAACGCCAATTTTCTGTTAATGTATGCCGTTGTTTTGCATCTTTACTGGCAGTCATGTAAGCAAAAATATCAGCACCACGAAAACTGTAAATCGCTTGTTTAGGATCGCCAATAAGAAATAATACATGCTGTTCAATATAATAGATTTTACGAAAAATTTCATACTGTACTGGATCAGTATCTTGAAATTCATCGATTAATGCAGCAGGATAACGTTTAAGAATAGATTTTGCTAAAAATGGTCCTGATTTTCCTTGGAGTGCGAAATAAAGTTTAGTTAACAAATCATTGAAAAATTGAATATTATGTTGTTGCTTTTGTCTTTCTAATGCTTCAGTGGCATAATGCAGTAATTTTATTTTTAAATTAAGTAATAGTTTTTTAAAACAATGAGATAATTCTTGATAAATGGCATATAATGCCGTCCATTGATGAAAAAATTCATGTGTTGGTGGATTTTCTCCTTTCTTACTACCCTCTGTCAAACCTGATAGGGTAAATTTTTCTAAAATTTTTTGTTCGTTATCATTTAGTTTAAAAGTGGGTAACATTAAAAATTGATGAATCATGTTACAGTAATTTTTAACACTGTCTTTCCTGTATTTACTCCGATTTAGAGCTGAATGTGACAATAATAGCTGTTCAATTTCTCCATGAACTTTCAACCAAAAATGATGCACTTCGCGCAATGTTTGTTGAAATTGCTGAACTAATATTTTTATATTTTCTTCATTGATATCAATATGTTCAGGAATAATAGTCAGCAACGGTTGTTCGATATAGTGCCCTTGATTTAAAATTTTAAGCAAATCATCAGGTTGTTGATAGCCTTGTTCAGCCAAATAACGCACAATACTTTGATCATAATGATAAAAATGTTGTCGCCAAAAATCTGCTACGATCATTTTTAAAAAGGGCATTTGCTCTTTTACCAATTCAGTATCAAATAACGCATTGCTTTCAAAAGCATTATTTTGTAAAATTTGGCGACAAAAACTATGAATGGTAAAAATAGCCGCTTCATCAAAATTACGCAACGCATCAGTTAAAAGTTTAATAATTTGTGGATGGTCGGTATAACATTCTAAGAATTGTAATGACAAACTATCTTCTTGATGACAATACCCTTGTTGAAAAACATATAACAAATGTAACAAACGATCGCGAATTTTACATCGTAATTCTTGGGTGGCAGCTTCGGTAAATGTTACTACTAAGATTTGATCGACACGCAATTGCTTTTCTAACAATAAACGAATAAATAACGTTGCTATTGTATAGGTTTTACCGGTGCCCGCACTGGCTTCGATTAAATGAATACCTTCTAATTCAATCGTTAAGGGAGATAGTGGAATAAAGATCAATGAAGAGGAAGTGTCTGTAATCATTTGAAAAATTTAATTATTTGTTAATTCATGGATCATTAATTGTTCTGGAGCAACAGATTTTTTAGCTAATTCAACTAGATGTACGTGATGAGTGAAAAATAAAATTTGGTTTTTTTGTGCTAATTCACCTAATACTTGCAAAGTCGCTTGAGCTCGTTGATCATCAAAATTAATCAAAATATCATCTAAAATCAATGGAAAAGAAGTATTTTTAGTTAAATAATGTTCAATGCTAGCTAAACGTAGTGCTAAATAAAGTTGATCACGAGTGCCATCACTCATACTAATAGTTTGAATACCTTCAGTATTTTCATTACGTATCGCCAATAAAATAGGTTGATCAGTCTGATATTGATAACCTACACATAAACCATGGAATTGTTGTAACGTTAATTGCCGAAATAATTCATTTGCCCGCTTTAATAATGGAGCTTGGTGCTGCTTACGATAATTTTCAATCGTTGTCTGTAATATTAAACGTGCAAGATGCAACTGCATGTATCGATGCCCTAATTCTACACATTCTGCCGACATTGATTGCGCTTCTTCAGCGAATTGTGCTGCTCTTGCACTACCATCCATTTGATTCAGTTGCTGTTGCAATTGTCCAATTTGCCGATCATTTTCCGAGCGTTGTTGTTCTAATTGTTGAATTTTTTCGCGATAATTATCTAATTTAGCAGGTAATTGGTTTATATCAATAGTTACCACAGAATTTTCTAATTCAAGCAATGACATACCTTCACCCAATTCTAATAATCGCTGTTCAACTTCTGCCGATTCTCGTTGCAACGTTTTTTTTACTATGGATGCTTGCTCCATTTGTTCTAGTGCCACAATATTTTGGCAATGTGCTTGATTTAATAAGGTTTGTAACTGTGCTTGTGCTGTTTGAATTGTGGCTTGAGCTTTGGTATACCGTTGTTGTTCAGTGGCTAAATTTTGTTGTAATTGTTCAAGGCGAGTTGCTGCTTTTTCTATTTGATTCAAACGATTAGATAAATTCGGTACGGCTTGCTCAACGGGTAATTCTATTAATTCAATGGCAATAACTTCTATTAACTTTTTGACATCTTGACGAAAAATTTCAGCATCACGC
The DNA here is from genome assembly GCA_020721045.1 of Thiomargarita sp. Taxonomy (GTDB): domain Bacteria; phylum Pseudomonadota; class Gammaproteobacteria; order Beggiatoales; family Beggiatoaceae; genus DYNN01. Next base: position 26,738 of record DYNN01000012.1, read on the forward strand.
TCCATTAAATCAATCCGTCGTTTTAAACTATTAATTTTATCTACTTTATTATAAATTTGTTCTAAATTATCCAAAATGTGACGCGCAATCTTAGGCTCGGTTTCTTTCGGTATTATCAATGGACGTAAGACATCGTTCCAAGCAATCTGCCATTGTTGTAATTTTTTTTCGGCTACTTGCTTTGATTTTTCAACATTTTTTAATTCATTTTTGATATTTTTAAGCTGTTTTTGTAAATCTTCACGTTGTCGCTGTAAAATTTCTATTTGTTCAATAGTTTGTGTGGCTTGATTTAATAATTCATCTAAATGTTGTTGTGGCAAAATTTCATCAGATAATTCAGCGAGTGCTTGCGTTAATTCTTGATAAACATTTTGCATTGATTGTTGATAACTAGCTAATTGTTCTTGCTTTTCTTGTAATAAAATTAATTCATTACGCAATGCCATGCATTCTGTCAACCAAACCCGCATTTCCTTGAGCGACCATGGATGGATATCATAGGGTTTCCAGCATTCTTCCCATTCTTTTTGAATAGTGGCTGCAATTTCTTCAGCTTTATGCCATTTAGTTGCTTGAAATGCTTGTTCTTTTGCTGCATGTTGTTGTTCTGCCAATAAATGGGCTTGTTCCGCTACTCGTTGTGCTTCACGACGTAAACGATCAGCAGTTTCATCTGCGCGTAAGACGCTATTTTCAAACGAATGATACAATTGCGACGATGATTGTCCATTTTTAATATGTTGCCATTGTTGTTGGCGTTGTTGGCGTATTTGAGTAAGTTCTTGTTCGGTAGGAATTTCTCCTTGAAAGCGTAATGTATCGATATCTTGTGAGGCACGATTGTGGCGTTGACGCGCTTCAAGTAAACGTTCTTTAACACGTTGTTTATCTTGCGCAATGTCTTTAAAACGCTGTTCAAACTGATCAATACGTTCAATGCTTGGCAGTACTAAATTAACTAAAGTAGTTAAATTGCCTTGCCATAAGCCCATCTGTTTTAACGTAATTTCAGCCTTTACCTTTGATAAACGCACCTCTTTATCTGTTTTACTGATAATCTCTTCTAAATTTCCCTGTTTTAGGGCGCGATTGAGTGCTGCTTTTAGGTGCGCCGGATTGGAAAGAATGGGTAATGCGGCTAATTGTTGTTGATTATCAGTCAATTGTTGAGTTAATCTTTCGTGTTGCTCTAGCAAACTGTTATATTTTTCTTGTAAAGCAGGATAATTGTCAGCCAGTTGACGAATTTGTTCTTGTTGTTGGTTAGTTACTTGAATTTCATTTAAATTTTTTAGTGTCAAATTGGGATAAATGCGTTGTAATTGTTTTTGCGTTTCAGTTTCAATCGTCCGCATTTCAGTCCGTACGCCGGGTAAATCGTGTGCGGCTTTTAGATGGCTACCTAAACGTTCTCGCAAATGTTCAATTGTAGTTTTTTGAGAGAGCAAGGTATCGGAGATTTGTAGAGTTTGACATTGTGCTTTTAGTGAATTAATTATATCAAGCGATTGTTTTTCTTGAATTTGTGCTGTAGATAACGTTAAATTAATTTCTATGCGCTTTGTCGTTGAATTGTCCGGTAATAATACAATTTCTTGTAATTCAGCTAATTTATTTTTTAATTCTTTACGACGTTGTAATAGGGGTAAAGCTCTGTGAATACGGCTAAGTTGATATTCTTCTGTGCGTAATTGTAATAATTTTTCATCCAATTGTGTGTGTTGTTGTTTGCTTTCTTCTGATTGGGTAAAAATTTGTTGCCAATGGCTAGCAAGTAGGCTATTTTCATTAATTTGGTGTTGAACTTTTTTGTAATTTTGAATGATTTTATTTAATTTTGGAACACTACCGCGTAATTTAAAAATATCATCAGCTTCTTTTTCTAATTGATTAATTAATTCATGGAGTTGTAAATTTCCACTACCTGCTTCAAATAAACTTTCTCCAATTTGTCCACCACTTGTTAGTAAATTTTCACCACCTTGCCGCAGTTGCGTATGATCAAAACAAAACAAGGCATTAAATTGCGCTTCGGTTATACCGCTTAATATTTTTTGAAAAATTGCTTCATCAATTGGTTGATTATTAAGATCATTTAGGGTATTTTTTCTGCCTTTACGTCGATAACAAACCAGTGTTTTACCTGTTTCGTCTTGCAAATGTGCGCCCAGTCGTAATTTATCACTTGCGTGCAAGTAAGCATCAGTGGTACGTTCGGGAATGCCGAAAAGTAGGGCATTAACAGCGCGGCGAGTGGAGCTTTTACCTGCTTCGTTCTTACCGTAAATAATATGTAATTTTGTAGTTGGAGAAAAATGCAGAATTGTTTGAGTGAAAAGTCCGAAAGCAGTAAGTTCTAATTGTAAAATTTTCATAATATGCTTTTAATGCGGGGCTATCGCCGAAATAATCGCTGTTACCAATGTGTGCGATTTGCAGGAATGATATTTTTCTATATCGTAACATGTTATTTTTCAACTATATGACGTCTAAAGCTAATAGAATTAAATCGATAGAGTGTTTAGATGTAGTCTATGATTCAAAATATTGCTATTTTAATCAAGCGAAACATCATATGATCTCAATTTATCAAAATTTTGAATAATAATAGATTTGCCTTCTACGCTAATAATGCCTTGTTGAGATAAGTTTTTCAAAATACGGGATAATGTTTCCGGTTGAACTGATAAGCGAGAAGCTAAAATGTTTTTTGGTATGTCTAATAGAATTTCAGCTGGAAACTGAGGATTTTTAGGTAATTGCTGTTGTAAAAACCAAATTAATCGATAAGTTGCATTTTGTAAAGTTAAATTATCAATTTCATTTAACCATCCACGCAACCGCATACTCATATCGCACATGACACGTAAGCAGGTGTCAAATGATTGGGCTAAAATATCTAAAAACACTTTATTTTCAAAAGAAAGCACTTCAGTATATCCAATCGCTTGTGCATTAACTGGATAAATTTGTCGCGACATAAACATAATCGCTTCTGCAAAACTTTGTCCAGTTAAAATAAATTCAATAACCTTTTCAGCACCTTCTGTCGATAAGCGGCTTAGTTTAATATGTCCTTTCAATACTATAAAAAAGCGATTAGCGTGTTCCCCTTGCTGAAATAAGAAATTCCCTTCCTCTAGCTGGTGGCGATGCATAGATTGTCTCAATTGCATCAATTGTTGATCATTAAGGCTAGCAAATAAATAAACACTACGCATCGCCTGATCAGAATATTGGAAAGTTGTCATAATTTATTTAATGAATTGAGATAAACGGAAGTATTTTGGATTACGCCCATTTGAGTAGAACTCCTTCAAGGTCTTCTTTTTTAAATGGTTTACGTAAATGATCGTTCATACCCACTTCCATACATTGCTCAATATCTTCATTCGCACCCGCAGTCATTGCGATGATAACTGATGCTTTTTTAGCTTGTGATTGCTCATGTTGTCGTATCGTTTGGGTTGCTTGATAACCATCAACAAGTGGCATATGAACATCCATGAAAATAAAGTCGTAGTCAGTTTGAGATGCTTTATCAATGGCTTCTTGACCATTTTCTGCAACATCTGCTTGGCAACCAATTTTCTTTAACATGATCTTTGCTACCATTTGATTGGTTTTATTATCTTCTACTAATAACATTCTTTTCTCGGCTAAATTTGCTGTTGACATGATTATTTATAATAATTCCTTATAATTACTTTGCTTTGACAGATAGTTAAGTACTATTATAAATAAATCAGAAAAATAAACAACAAACTTCAACTGTTATCAATGAGATTGCTTAATGGAAAAATTGTTGTCGTTTTTCCACCAAGTTTCCATAATCCAAGGTTCAGCACGATAATAAAGTGGTTCTTGTGTGGGTTTACCGAATTTATCCCAATAAGCAATACGATGCGTGTTGATATACCAATTGGGCACCACATATTCACCATGGAGCATCACACGATCTAAGGCATGAGTAGTAATCACTAAGTCATTACGATTCTTAGCATAAATTACTTTTTCAATCAATGCATCTATCAAAGGACTTTTTAAACCCAATAAATTATTAGAGCCATTTTGTTCAGCCGATAACGAATGCCACATACCCATTAACTCGTTACCCGGTGATTGTGACTGACCAAAAACAGTGACAACCATATCAAAATCAAAAGTTTCCTCACGTTTTTGATATAAAGCAGTATCAATCACGCGATAACTTAGTTTTATGCCTAATTTTTCTAAATTGTGTGCAAAAGGGGCTAAAATACGTTCAAATCCTTTCTGCCATGTGATCAATTCAAACTCAAGCTTTAATCCATCTTTTTGTAATACGCCTTCTTTCAACGCCCAACCGGCTTCAGTTAATAGTCGTTTGGCTGACCGTAAATTCGTTCGTAGCCCGTTTTCAGACAAGGTATTCACAGGTTGCCATACGGTTGTGAGTATTTCGGTAGGAAATTCATCAGGAAAGCGTGTTTGCAAGTCAGTGAGTAATGCTAATTCTTCTCCTTCAGGTATTATTTTGCTGGCAGCTAATTCACTGTTACTAAAATAACTATCACATCTAACATATTGATCATAAAATAAATTTTTATTTGACCAAGCAAAATCAAAGGCTAAATTAATTGCTTTACGTACGCGAATGTCTTGAAAAATGGGACGACGCAAATTAAACGCAAATCCTTGCATTCCCGCATTATTTTGATGAGGAAGCTGTACTTTCTGAATTTCACCAGTATCAAATTTAGCACCTTCATAATCGCGTGCCCATTTTTTGGAATTGTAAACCACCATAATTTCGAATTCACCGGCTTTTAAGGCTTCTAACGCAACATCTTCGTCTTGATAGTATTTGAATGTAATTTTGTCAAAGTTATGCATCCCACGTTGTGTGGCTAAATCTTGTGCCCAATAATCTGGGTTGCGTTGATAAGTGATATAATTACCAACTTTATAACTTTCAATAGTATAAGCACCAGATGCCAGTAAAGGTTCAGTGACAATATCGGTTAATTTTTTGTCACCCACAGCGATTTTGGAAAAAATAGGCAAATCAGCAATAATGAGATGTAACTCTGGATTTTCCTTGACAAAATTAAAACGAATTGTATATTTATCAATTAGTTCAGCATCGCGAATGTCTCCCCAATATAAGCGATATTGTGGATGAGCTTGTTCGCTTTTTAAAGTATCAAAAGAAAATTTAACATCTGCTGCAGTTACGGCGGAACCATCAGAAAAGCGGGCTTTAGGATTGAGTTCAAATGTCACTGATAATTTATCTTCTGCTAATTCAATATCTTTGGCGAGAAGTGGATACAAACTAAAAGGTTCATCTTGACTTTTAATCATTAATGGTTGAAACAGTAAATCCGTTAAGCCAGATGCTGAAATCCCTTTGAGTAGAAAAGGATTAAGTGATTCAAAATTACCAAAAGCTGGCAATATGAGTTCACCGCCCTTAGGTGCTTTCGGATCAACATAATCAAAATGTTTAAAATTAGCAGCATATTTGGGAGAATATCCCAAAGCAATAGTGGAATCGGCTTGCACTAGCGGGGCGATTTGAAATAACCACAAAATGGAAAATATAACTAATTGTTTCATATTAAGTTTATCATCCATTATTTAAAATTGATTGGTAAAATTGCTACTTTTTACTTTATTGTTGATAAAGATCACATTAGCCTTACCATTATTGCCTTTCCACACCATGTTGGTACCGCCAAGATCACCTAAACCAAATATAGCCCCAAAACCCATGTCTGCGCTAACGGTTGTCACGTCGGTAGGTTCTCCTAAAATATCAATCACTTCTTCAGGTGTCATCCCTTTTTGTACTTTAAGAAAATTAGAGTATGTGGCTTGTGGTGCGCCGCAGCCTACCAAAATAGAAAGTAACAAGCTGATTGCAAGTAATGATTTATAAAGTGACATTTTTCTAATCCTATTTATCGACCATGAGGGTCAAAAGTAAGTGCGTGTTAAAAAGTTAGTTTAAAGTACCGGTGACGATGAGATGACGCATATTTTCACCTTCATAACCAGGCGATAAGCTATTGATAAATACGACGATAAACTCTTCGTGATAAATGTATACGTCTTGAATGCGATAGTGGGTAGGACAACCTTTGTTTTTGATAAAGGAAACAGCATTTTGTAAAATTTTACTCTTTTTTGTTATTTCGTTAACTAATTTAAGACTGAATTTGCGTGCTTGTACGGGTACACCCATGTCACCACATAAACCTGCTTCTTTTTCTGTCATAACCAATTGATAAATAGGGAGTTGTAATCCAGTCAATGGGGCTCCAATTGTAAAACGTGCCTTGCTAGGATCGGCACCTAGATCGTTAAAAGTGCGAGAAATGATCTTTTCGCCTAAATTATTTGAAATAATGCCGATTTCTGTCAATTTTGCCTTAGCCTGTTCAAAGTTAGCGGTAAGTACTTGTTCTATTGATTGACCAGAGGTATCTTGAGTTTCAATCGCTTTATCCACAAATCGGTTATGGGCGACATCTACAATGAATAAATGCGCAAAAGTGGCACCTTCGCCATCAGTGACGCCATATTCTTGAAATGCAAGATAATTTCCCGCTTCAGAAAAACCGATAACACGTAATTGTGCCGCATCTCCTGCCCAACTGCTTACTGATAAGACGCATAACAATACAACTGTAAAAATTTTCATCATGATCACTCCTGTGTGGTTATGAATATAGCTATCTAAATAATATTGTACAGAATTGTATTTTACACAACAACAATTCTACTTTCGAGTATATTACCCAACTGTTTTTTGATTAAAAAGTTGAATAAATTTTGAATGATATATAGTTGTTATCCTATTGTATTTTCAGGATTAAACGGACATAGTGCAATTTTTAACACATTCAAGACTACCACTCACTCGCTGTTCAGTTTATCCTATTCGTTAAACGAAATTATTTATTACTATTTACTAAGGAATTTACTTATGTTCGATTATACTCCATCGCCTCAATCATTAGCTAATCGTGTTATTTTAGTAACGGGTGCCGGCGCTGGCATTGGACGGGTTGCAGCACAAACTTTTGCAGCACAAGGTGCAACGGTCATTTTATTAGGGCGTACATTGCGTAAATTGGAAACAGTTTATGATGAAATTGAACAAGCTGGACATCCGCAACCCGCTATTTATCCGATGAATTTAGAAGGTGCTAGCCCTAAAGATTATGAAGATATGGCAAATACTTTGGAAAAAGAATTTGGGCGATTGGATGGTTTATTACACAATGCTTCATTATTGGGCACTTTAACGCCGTTAGAAATGTACGATATTGCTTTATGGTTTCAGGTAATGCAAGTTAATTTAAACGCCCCATTTTTATTAACTAAAACCTGTTTACCTTTGTTGAAAGCATCCAAAGACGCCTCTGTTGTTTTTACCTCTTCTAGCGTTGGGCGTAAAAGTCGTGCTTATTGGGGTGCTTATGCGGTTTCCAAATTTGGCGTTGAAGGGTTAATGCAAACTTTAGCTGACGAGCTGAGCAATACGACAATTCGAGTAAACAGCATCAATCCGGGGGCAACGCGCACACTGATGCGTGCCAGCGCTTATCCGGGAGAGGACCCAAATACTTTGCCAACACCGACAGATATTATGCCTTTATATCTCTATTTGATGAGTGCAGACAGTCAAGGTGTTAATGGACAAGCACTTAATGCGCAAGAACCAAAAAATTAAGGAAATTATATGACTTATATAGAAATTGTACATGATGGCTTATGGAAAAATAATGTGAGTTTAGTTCAATTAATCGGATTATGCCCACTTTTAGCTGTCACTAGCACTTTGATCAATGGATTAGGTTTAGGCGTTGCGACTACGTTGATTTTAATCGCTTCTAATGTAACTATTTCTTTAATTCGCTCTATTGTGCCCAATGAAATTCGTCTACCTATTTTCGTACTAATTATTGCCTCTTTCGTCACTATAACTGAAATGATTATGAAAGCTTTTTACTACGATCTATATTTGATATTAGGTATTTTCATTCCGCTCATCGTTGTCAATTGTTCAGTGATTGGACGTGCTGAAGTCTTTGCTTCTAAAAATCCAGTCAACTATGCTTTCGTAGATGGTTTAATGATGGGCTTTGGCTTTACTTTTGTTTTAGTCATGTTAGGTGGATTACGAGAATTATTAGGTTACGGTACCTTATTTGCGCACGCTGAAATTATGTTTGGTGAAACTGCAAAGCAATTGAAAATTATCATATTTTCCGATTACCAAGGATTTTTATTAGCCATTTTACCGCCGGGTGCATTTTTTGGTTTGGGTTTACTGATCGCACTAAAAAATTGGCTAGACAAAAAAGCAGCGGTTAATAAATCGATAGTGCCACTCTATTCTTATTGATTTATATGTATTGTAAACACTTTGGCTTACAAGCTGCACCCTTTAAAATTACGCCAGATACCCAATTATTTTATTTTGGCGGTAAGCGTGGTTTAATTCTTAATGCCTTAATTTACGCGATACAAAATGGGGAAGGTATCATCAAAGTGGTGGGTGAAGTGGGCAGTGGAAAAACTATGCTTTGTCGCATGTTGGAGGAAAAATTACCAAAACGGATTGAAATTGTCTATTTAGTTAATCCACACCTTTCACCAGATATGATTTTACATGCGATTGCTTTTGAATTACGGTTAGTCGTTACTTCACAAAATAACCGTTTAGAGGTCATGCATCAATTACAAACAGTATTATTAGAAAAACATGCGCTTAATCGGCAAATTGTCGTTTTTGTTGAAGAAGCGCAAAGTATGCCGTTAGAAACATTGGAAGAAATTCGTTTATTGAGTAACTTAGAAACAACACGTCATAAACTATTACAGATTGTTTTATTTGGTCAACCTGAGTTGGATAAAAATCTAGCGGTATCACATATTCGTCAATTAAAAGAAAGAATTACTCATAGTTTTTACTTGCCACCTTTTACTCGAACGGAAGTTACAGAATATGTTACTTTTAGGCTACATCAGGTCGGTTATCGTGGTCATCGGATTTTTTCCGCATCTGCTATTCGGGTATTGACACGCGTTTCTCGAGGTTTACTTAGAAGAATTAATATCTTAGCAGACAAAGCACTATTAGCCGCTTTTGCAGAAAATACGCATTTTGTAACAGTCAAACATATTTGCCAAGCTGCGCGTGATAGTGATTTAAAATGTTGGTATTTTCCGTGGTTTCATGGTATTTGGTTAATTTTGTTAATTTGGCTATGGCAGCAATATCCAATTCTATTAACGATTGAACCTAAAGTTTCTTTGCCCATGATGACAGAAACACTATTGCAACAACGTTTACAAGCGACTAAAAACTGGTTAAATACCGCTAATCCTAAGCATTACACGATTCAAGTGATGTTAGGCAAAGAAAGTAAAGTGAGAGAATTGGATAGTTTGTTGAATAAATCGGAAATTCAGCCTTTATTATCAAATTTATATTTACATTTAGTTGATAAAAAAGATAAAACTGAATGGATTGTTACTTATAATGAGTTTAATGATTCTGCCGCAGCAAATGCAGCGATTATTTCTTTGCCTGCTTTATTAAAAAACAATAAGCCATTTGTGCGATCGATTGACAGTTTACAACGTAAATTGGGTGCTTTACCTAACGACTAATTTTCTTTGTGTAAGGCGTTTTTAATGAGTGCACGTAATTCGTTAATATTAACCGGTTTAGCAATAAAGCCATAAGCACCCGCTGCTAATACTTCTGCTTTCAACTGTACTTGTTCTCCAAAATCGCCAGATGCTGAGAAAATAACAACGGGTAAATTTGGATAATGAATTTTGATATATCTCGTCAATTCTGAAATTCCATTACCATCAGGTAATATAACATCAGCAAGACAAACATCAAAAGTGTGTGACTGAAGTAATTGTTTTGCCGTTTGAATGTCTGATGCTGTTAGACACTTAATATCGACAGATTCTAATGTTAGGACTGATAGTGTTAATACATCAGCTTCATTTTCGACTAATAAACATAATGGGCAATTATTCATCATAATTTGTTCTTAGGTATTAATCAGTTTTGGCGAAAAGAATTTGAAAACAACAATTATGTCGATCATTTGTTAAGAGACGCAGGGTTGCGCCATTTGCATCACAGCTTTCTTTGGCAATATATAATCCTAATCCGGTCCCTTTACCTACGTTTTTTTCTACCGTTTTTCCATTTTCAGTGGTGAAGAAAGGCTCAAAAATATATTGAATGGCGGTTTCCCTTATCCCTGCACCTTGATCACATACGTTTAAATAAATACGGTTAGAGTGTGTTTCTGAACCAATAGTTAATTTTAACAGTATGGAATCTTCTGGATTTTCACGTAAAGCCGATCGCAAACCGTTTTCACACAAATTATATACAACCCGATGGAGTTGATCGAGATTAAATTGAATTAATGCTGTTGGTTGAAGAATATCAATTTTAATATGTTGTTGCTTGAGTTGTTTGTTCTGAATAAATTCTTCTGTAAAATTTCGTATCCACACGATTAAATCAATCTTTTCAATACTTTCATGTAGTTGAGTACGACCCAATTGCAAAACACCTTCTATTGTATTATTAATACGTCCACAATTTCTTAGAATAATTTTAATAAAACTTATATTTTTTTCCGATAATCCAGTATCTTCTTCTAATAATTGTCCTGCTTGACTGATAGCAGATAAAGGGTTGCGAACTTCATGGGCAATTGCCGCGGTTAAACGACCTAATGCTACGAGTTTAACTTCTTGCGTTCGTTGTGCAATTTGAGCGGCACCCTCTAACACAATCGATGTTCCAACATGTTCTAGTTTAGTAAATGTAGCCAACACTTCTAAATTTGCTTGTGGATAAAAAGATAAAATAGATTTGTTGATTTTGCCTTGTAATTGCCATTTATCAAAATGTGCAGATAATTCCGGAGCAAGTAAAACCAATAGACTATTTTGCTTTTGCGCACGTCTAATTTTATCCGCTTTCCAACCCAATAGAAAACAGGCTGCTTCATTAACAAAGTAGATATGTGCAGTCATATTAATAATTAAGATACCCGGCGTTATTTCTTTATCCAATTTTGCTAGATGATACAATGTGATACGGCGCTGCTCTGCCAGTTGAGCGTGCAACTTACTTTTCTTAGCCAGTATGTAAGTTAGCAGTGCGGTGGCAAAAAAGGCAATCCCAAAAATACTTGCTTGTGAATAACTATTACCTTCCATGGGATAATAGTTGATATGCATTTTTGCGAAGAAAACGTGCAGTAGTAACGCTAAACTGGCAATCGCTGCAAAGAAAAAAACCACTCGTCCCTCAGAATCTAAGTGTATTTCAGTGAGTCCGCCTCCACCAATCACTGCAATAATTAGAAATACTCCTAAACCTTCGTTAAATCCACCACTAGAATGCATAATTAATGTAATAACGATAATATCAACTGAAATTTGGATGAGTACTTGGAGTTTAAAGGATAGAACACGATAATAAATTGTAAAGAAACAAATAATCCCAAAACATAGATAAAATATATTAGTCCATTTAAACAAATCGTTATAGTAATGACCTAAAAATCCTACGACTTCTGTATAATAGTAAGGAATAAAAAAACAAGCAATTGCTAGCGTTAATCGATAAATATTAAATAAATGTAAAGATTTCCAACTAGAAGGGGCTGTTATATCAGCAATTTTTAATTTATTAGGACGTAAAAAAGCAAATTTTTTAACCATTATGATAATCTTTTTAAAATTACCCTTCATTATCAGTAATATAATGATAATGAAAGGGATATTATGGAGCGATAAGTATTAATCGGTGTTTACTTAAAATTGTTTTTGTAAGGCTGCAACCACAGCATCGCCCATTTCGCTAGTAGAAACTGTTTTTAAACCGGCTTCTTGAATGTCTTTGGTTCTGATGCCATCACGTAATACTTGATGAACAGCATTATCTACTTTATCTGCTAAATCAGCCCGTTGTAAACTGTATTTTAATAACATAGCGACAGATAAAATGGTGGCTAATGGATTGGCAATATTTTGACCTGCAATATCGGGTGCGGAGCCATGAATGGGTTCATACATCCCTTTATGATTGGCATCGAGTGAAGCAGAGGGTAACATACCAATGGAACCTGTGAGCATGGAGGCTAAATCAGATAAAATATCGCCAAACATGTTAGTAGTGACGATCACATCAAATTGTTTAGGATAACGCACTAATTGCATTGCTGCATTGTCGACGTACATATGCGTCAATTGCACATCTGGGTAATTTTTGCCGACACGAGTCACTACTTCCCGCCAGAATTCAGTGGCTTCTAATACATTTGCTTTATCCACAGAACATAGGCGTTTTTGTCGTTTTTGTGCACTGGTAAATGCGACGTGTGCAATGCGTTCAATTTCACTTTCCCGATAAACTAAGGTGTTAAATCCTTCGCGCTCACCATTATCTAAGGTTCTAATACCACGGGGTTTTCCAAAATAAATGCCGCCGGTTAATTCTCGCACAATTAAAATATCAAGTCCGGAAACTACATCAGCTTTTAAAGTTGAAGCGTTGACTAATTCGGGAAAAACTGAGGCGGGTCTTAAGTTTGCAAACAATTCTAATTCAGAACGCAAGCCTAATAGCCCTTTTTCTGGACGAATAGAAATATCCAGCGGTTCCCATTTTACGCCACCCACCGCACCTAATAAAACGGCTGAAGCTTGTTTAACTAAAGCCAAAGTATCAGGTGGCAAAGGTACGCCAGTTGCGTCAATTGCGGCACCACCAATGAGTGCTTCTTGTATTTCAATGTCTAAACCAAAGTTTTTTAAGACGTCTAAAACTTTAAGGGCTTCAGCGATAATTTCAGGTCCAATACCATCACCGGGTAATACTGCAATTGTTTGTGTCATAATTAAATTGTCTAAATAAAATGGAATGAAAAATAATTAACGGCGTTCACTTCGACTATCACCACGATTGTCACTACTATTATGATTATCGTCACTACTGTTAGTACTTTTCGAGCTACTATCAGAATCCGATGTATCGCGGTGGCTGTCACGTTCATCGCGGTTGTCGTAGTTATTACGCGGCTCTTCCGTATTTGAACGGTGGCTATCACGCTCATTACGGCTGTCGTCAGTGTCTCTTGTATTCCGTCTTGGATAACGATCATAATAGTCATAATCATGGTAGTAATAATCATCATCGTCAAATAAATCTAACCAAGGAAGAACACTGTTATAATAACCATGTGAATAATTATCGCGATATGGGTAATCCTCGTAGTCATAATATGATTCATGATATTTTTCTGGCACATAGTAGCAACCAGAGGATAAGATAATTACAAAATTGAGAATGATAAAAGATATTCGCATAAATTCCTCCGTAACTTATTGAAGCTTGAATAAAAACTGCTTTCCTAGTAAACTACCAGCAGCAACATTGAGTAATCGATTATTTTGGTTATGATAGGCAATGGATATCGTCAAATCAGCTATTGGCACAAAATCTCCCCCTTTATCCGCCCATTCAATCAAACAAATTGCATTATCATGAGTGTAGTCGCGTATACCCATATATTCCAGTTCTTCTGGGTCAGTTAAGCGATATAAATCAAAATGGTAAATTTTACGATTTTCTATTTCATAAGGTTCGACAAGTGTATAAGTTGGGCTTTTAACTGTACCTTGATGTCCGCAAGCTTGTAAAAAACCACGTACCAAAGTTGTCTTGCCAGTTCCCAATTCACCCGCGAGATAAATAATGCAACTATTTGAAAAATGAAGATAAGCTTGAGCAAGTTTGGCTCCAAATCGTATCATATCATCTGCGGTTGCAATAAAATAATCTGTCATATCAATATATTATCGTGGCGGTTAAATATTTTTTACTTTAATATTCAAAGTCTGAATACGATAAGCAATTTGCCGCGGTGTCATGTCAAGTAGTCGCGCTGCCTTTGCCTGCACCCAACCGGCTTGTTCTAACGCGGCAATCACCCGTTCTCGCTCATCCAATTTGGGGTCTTTTAAATCTATTTTGGCTTGAAGTGTTTGTGATAACGCCGCAGTATGACTGGTAATCGGAATTTGTTCTTCTAAACCTGTTAAACTGACTGCAACTCGATCGATAGTACCATCTTCACTCATGATCGCTGCACGTTCCAAACAATTTTCTAATTCGCGCACATTGCCGGGCCAATCATGACGCATAAGTAAACGAATTGCACTGTCGGTTAAACTGAGTGTACGGTGTTGTTTTTTAGCAATTTTTTTAATCAGAAAGTCGGCTAATTCAGGTAAATCTTCTATTCGTTCACGCAAAGCCGGTATCATAATAGGCATCACATTTAAGCGATAATATAAATCTTCTCTAAAATTACCCGCTTCAACTTCAGTTTCTAAATCAACATTAGTTGCGGCGATCACGCGTACATCGACTTTAATCGTACGATTTCCACCAACGCGTTCTAATTCACCTTCTTGTAATACGCGCAGTAATTTTGCTTGAAAAGTCGGTGGAATTTCACCAATTTCGTCTAAAAATAAAGTGCCTCCATGCGCACGTTCAAATCGTCCTTTGTGTTGATTGATTGCGCCACTGAATGCGCCTTTTTCATGTCCAAATAGTTCTGATTCTAATAAATTTTCAGGCAATGCTGCACAGTTGACGCGAATAAATTCAGTATTACTACGGGGAGAATTATAATGAATCGCATTAGCAATCAATTCTTTACCTGTACCTGATTCGCCACGAATTAAAACAGTAGTATTCCATTTTGCCACTTGTCTAACAATGTCAAAAGTACGTTGCATTTTCGGTGAATGACCAATGATATTATCAAAACCATAAGTTCCTCGAATTGCCCAGCGTAAACGATCTCTTTCATCAGTTAAATCACGCTTTTTTCTTTCAATTTCAATGCTTAAACGAATACTTTGTGCCATTAATTGGGCAACCATTTCCATAAAACGCGCACGTTCTGGCAATAATCCGTCGTTGATAATATTAGGCTGCGCCCATCAGCACACCAATTGGTTCTTCATCGCTGAGATAAATGGGCACGCCAATAAAAGGCAAAGTGGAATCGTATAAACCCAATCGATCTAAAAAACGCGGCTCATCACCGATACATTTAATAACAATAGTTTTACGCGATTCAATCACCGCGCCGATAACACCTTCATTCGAGCGATAATGAACAGGTTTAGGCAGTTGTCGCTCGCCACAATAGAGGGCACTGATAGCCAGTTCTCCACTTTTATCACGTAATGTAACCATACCGTAATGCATACCGGTGGCATTGTGTAATACCCGTAATACGCCTTCCAACGTTTCTTGTAAATGAAGGGAACGACTGAGTACGCGACCCACTTGAAAGAGTGCTTCCAATTCAGCTTCAATCAAGCGATTACGATCGGATAATAATGTATTTTGATTAATAGGTGCAGACACGATTAATTATTTCTACTCAAAAGATTTATTTGAATGCATAACGGGTAATTGAACGACAAAACAACAGCCTTCGGTATAAGTCGGTTCAATATAAATGGCACCCGCGTGTATATTCACAATTTCTTGCACACTCGCTAATCCCATGCCAGTCCTTTTGCCGGGTGCTGTGGTAAAGAAGGGTTCAAACACTTTCAATCGCAAATGCTCAGGGATACCCAAACCCGTATCTGCAATCGTAATGATCACTGCATTATCACGGGCAATAGTGGCAATACGTAGTTCTCTGATCCGTTGTCGATTTTCATGCATAGCGTCTAATGCATTATCAATCAATTGTTTAAATAAACTACGCAAACGACAAACGCGCCCTAATACTTTAGGCAATACCAAAGCCGGTTGCCAATCAACTACGACACCTTCTGCTAATAGACGTTGGGTACTGAGCGTCAAAACATCACGCAATAATTCGTTTAAATTGAGTGAAATATTGGCTTCTTCCATTGAATTAGGCATATGTTGGCGCAAATTATCTAAAGTATCTTGTCCACTGGTTAATGCTTGTTTAAGCACATCGTATAATGGATCATGTAGATAATGTGTGCCTAGACGACGTTCTAACATATTGACTGCGGCAGTGATTAAATTTAACGGTACTTGAAATTGATGAATGGCAGCGGTTAATGTTTCACGCATTCCTTCAATTGATTTTTCCTCAGCCAACAAAGTACGCAACGCACTCATACGGACTTCTTCTTGTTGACGTTTTAATTCTGTCACTTCATTGGCAATCAATAACAAGTAACTTTTCTTTTTGGCATCAAAAAAGGCATCGACGCGATTATCTCGTTCACGAAACCAACTGCCAGAACAGGCAAACCAACGGGGTAAACGTCCACCACTCAAGTCAATTCGCACTTCTTGATCCATAAAACTACCATCGTTTAAGCGTAATTTATCACACTGTGCTTGACCAATATTATCACGAATATGTTTGATAAAAATTGAAACCGGTTCTTGTCCACGCAAATCTCCGACTAATTTTTTATATTCATGATTATCAAGGATAACTTTACCTGTTTCATCAGTTAATACAATGATCACCCGCGCTGAATCAACCACCGTTTCAATCAATTTCTTTTGACTATGTACTTGCTGTTTTAAATGATGTTCAGCCGTCACATCGCGATGCATACCCAAATAATAGACCACTTCATTGGCGGCATTGAGCACCGGCGTGATTGTGATTTCCGCAAGATACGGTTGATCTGCCTTGGTTTTATTCAGCAAAACACCGGTCCAAGTTTTGTGCGTTTCAATTCGTTTCCACAATTCTTTGTAAACTGTCGTAGGTGTGTGTTTATCAGATAAAATAGAATGATTTTTACCTGCAATTTCGTCATAAGTGTAGCCCGTTACTCGTTCAAAAGCTGGATTAACATATAAAATAGTCGCATTTAAGTCGGTGATAGAAATCGCAATGGGTGCTTGTTCAACAGCTTCGTAAAATAGGCGTGGTGCTAACACACTGATTGGCAACATCGCTTCTTTAAAGGCGGTAATAATTTCAGCCGGTGTACCCATAGGCGGGGCAGCGAGAAAAGTCGCAATGGCTTCGGCTAAGTTATCAAGAACCAAGTGGGCTTGCTGGCTGCTCATTTAAAAATGCTCTGTGTTATCCAAAAAATAAAAAATTTAATAAAAACATAATGTTCTTTTTATATAGAAGCGTATTGTACAAAAATAAAACTTGTTAAGCAATGAGCTACTGTGTCATCCAGCAATTCTCAATTTAATTATATACAAAACGGGTTGTGTTAGCATAACCTAACAATTACCACCACTTAAAATCGGTATTCCACATTGATTGACCATTCCCGTCCTCGATTCGGCACACCTTCTGTAAGACGATTACCTTGCAGCGTAGTTTGATAATTCTCATTAGTTAAATTCTTGATTTGAAAAGAAGTTATCCAATTATTAGCAATGTGGTAGCGTAGTTTCGTATGAAATAGCCAATGGTCATCAAGCATTAATCTGGTATTACCAGTCAACATTTCCCGTTCACCGTGATAAACACCAGTTAAATTCCAATTCCAAGATTTCTGCTCATAATTAATGAGAAGCGAAGCCAAAGTATCAGCTTCACGAAAAGCCGTATCCGGCAACTTCGCAAAATGGGTAAAAGTGCCACGTACCAACCAATTAGCATTAATCTGATAACTGGTTTCTAATTCTAAACCTTGTGCTTCACTACTCTCCACATTAGTAAATTGGCGAACATTGCCACGAACAATTTTGGTAGAAATGGGATCGTCATAGTGGTTGAAAAACCAACCTGCACTGAAATTAACATTTTTAGTCGTTGTCAACCAAATCAAATCCCACGTTTTCACTACTTCATGAGTTAAACTCGGATTTCCCAAGATCACTGGATTATTAATAAGGCCCGTTTCATTGAGTGATGGCGCGCGAAAAGCTTCACCGTAAAGCACTTTTAAAATATGATTATCGGTGAATGGATGCACGACACCTAGGCGAGGACTGAGGTGAGTGCCGATGTCGTAATAATTATCATAACGTATGCCCGCTGTTAAAGAAGTACGAGTTGCTAGAGTATGTAAATATTGTGCATAGATACCCAGTTCGCGGCATGAATCTAATGTGCCTATTTGCGTGCTTTGATCCAGATTGCCGTAATATTCAATAGGAAATTGCCCGGCTGCTAATTGTGCAAGATTAAAATTATTATCTGCTTTAGCTTCAATTTCTTGGTTATCCAACCATTCCATACCAAATTGAGTACTATGGTGTTCACTCAATTGCCAATCATTATGCCATTTAAATTGCCAAAATTTGCTTTGTTGCAATACCTTGCCTAATAATGGTTCCGCGCTTGAAGGTTGGCTGATATTAGTCAAAGCATCAGGTGCAGTCGCTTGTGAATCATAGCGTTGCGTAGTTTGCGCCCAACCAAGGGTTAAATGTGAATGAATAGCATCAGACCAATCAATACGCTGTTCTAAGCTAATCTGTTGAAGTTGATAAAAATTGTGATTAAAACCGTTGGCAAGAGTTTCTATGCTATAAAAATCATCGGTGGCTTTTTGTCGATGTGACAGTCGTAATAACGTGTCGCGGTAGTTTAACGCCATATCAAGGTCAGCATTTTGTCTGGGATCGGTGGTGTTAAGACGAACTTCCGCATGTGGATTAAAATTATCATCAACATTGTATGATTGACCTTGATCTTGGTAGGCTTGAGCATACACATCAAATTGCCAATCATTCTGTTTTTGCGACCAAAAAATATGACCATTGATTCGATTTAAAGAACCGATACCTATTTTAACTTCGTTAGCACCTTTACGAGTAATCACGTTAATGATGCCGGTATAAGCCGCTGAACCATATAATGCCGAACCCGGACGCCGCTCCCGTACGTGGATCGTTTAAAATTCGACCATCCAAAAGTACCAAAATTTCCTTGGCTTGCGAACCATTGCGTCGAGCACGAGCACTGTAAGAATAGAGCTTAACTAGATTGCTTTACATATATTTAAATGTATGTAATAATAAACAAGT
>DYNN01000013.1:0-6680 GCA_020721045.1 Thiomargarita sp.
CAACAGAAAGCGAATTATCAAATACATACATTTAAATATGTTTTTTGAAGCAGAATTGCTGCAATTACGATGAAGCTGATGAAATGGGCATGACGGACGAAGATGAAAGTGAAACAGAAGCTGATGTTGAAGACAAAATGCAATAATAGACCGATTCAGATGCGTTTAAAAATCACCTAAAAATTAGAAAGGGGGAATAATTCCCCCTTTTTTTGTCATGAATCATCTCAAATATCAATAATTATTCAACTAAATCAGAGCTTTCCAGATGAAATATGCCGATTTCTAACGGAATATCTTTGAGATGTTGGAAGTTCACGTCGTACACTTCATTGCCTACATCGACAAAGGGCGCGTGCAGCGTTTTTTGAGTTTCATCGTAAAGCGCGTGACATGGATCGTGAGCTGAGGTTAAAAAGACCAACTTGCTGGAAACTAAGCCAAAATCCATTGAACTGCCCACTTGTTTCAGTTCTCCAGAAAACACCGCCAATTCGCCCGTTGGTTCATGGGTGTAGAGATTTAACAGGGGAACTTCAACAAAAGGTATGACCAGTTTTCCGATGTTGTTGGTGGCTGAATAGACAGCGTGTTTCGTGTTGTCGCAACTTGATGTTTCTACTGCATCAATAGAAATATCCAGCTTAGTGCTATCGGCATAGAAACCATCGTAAGGTGAAACACTAAAGTAAATAAATTCTCCTTTAGATACAACAATATTAGTCAGTTGAAAAGGTTGCTCAGTGACAGCATCAACAAGAATACCTGAAGCAAGATTTGCTGTACCCTTGTCTATCGACCATTCTATGTTGCCATAATGTAACTTTCCTGCTGAACCAGTGATAGAAATCACACCATCAATTGGGCTGCGCCATCCAACAATAACTAATCCGTCCGAAGCAGGATGTACAAGAATAGTATTTGGGGGAATGATCAGATTTCCGTTACCAGTGTACTCAAGTGTATTTGCTGTGCTATTTTTGAAAACAATTGGCATGTGTTGAACACCATGAAGATAGTCACCGCCCCAATTATATATTTCTGGTTTGCCAAAAAGGGATACTCCGATATCATTGACGTCATTCTGGAGTAATGAGTACATCGCAGGGTCTTTAGTCAATGAAGCACTTTGCATGAAATGCCACACTTCTTGGTTGCCACAAGAATCAGGATTGGGATTTTTCTGATTAGGAAAAACAAGAAAATCATCAGCTAAGTTCCAATGAATGCAACCAGCCCACACGTTTCCCGTGACAACCATACCAGATAACAACATCACCGTGACAACCTGCATCAACAATTTTCCTACCCATACTTTGAGACTGCCGTGTTTTCTGCTAAGATATTCAATAAACATATCAATGTTCTCCTTTGTCAGTGTTTATCGTAAAAATTGAAGTATTTACCGGTCATAAATAACCCTTTAATCTCCAATTAATGTGGACTATACTGACAAATTAACGATCTGTCCACCAACCCATAATCACTATTTACCCACTGCGAGTTGTTATGATGGAAGTTTGCGAAAAAATTCACTTCTTGCGACAACGTAGAAAATGGTCACAAGAAGAAATGGCAGATAGATTAGGAATATCCGTCAACGGCTACGCAAAAATTGAACGTGGTGAAACTGATATCCCTTTTTCTCGATTGAAACAAATTGCAAAAGTTTTGGAAATCGAATTGGCGGAATTGTTTAATTTTGGTGAGAAAAATGTGTTTTATGTGATGGGTAATACTAATAATAATCAATTTGTTAGCAGTAATATACAACATCCTAGTACCGATTCAAGCGAAGAAAAAACTCAGTTTCAATTAGAAAAACTCTATCTCATTGTTCAGCAACAAAGTAAGGAGATCGAATATTTAAAAGAAATTATTCAATTTTTCATCTCAGTCCGGTAGAACTTAACAAGGTTGCTTAAAATATATTACAAATGCGAAAGCTTTCAAGAAAACATACAAATTAACTTCAAAAAAATGACTCTATTGGGTCTCAAACTACTTAATCTTCTAACAATAACATTAACTTAAAAGAGAAAATGACGCATGAATGTGTATTATGACAAAGACGCTGATTTATCCCTAATTCAAGGCAAAAAAGTGGCGATTATCGGCTATGGCTCACAAGGTCACGCGCACGCCAATAATTTAAAAGATTCAGGTGTTTCCGTCGTTGTGGGTTTACGACCGGGCTCTGCAACAGAGCATAAAGTCAAAGCCGCGGGTTTAGAAACTAAATCCATCGAAGTGGCAACGGCTGAAGCGGATGTCGTTATGATATTAGCACCCGATGAACATCAAGCAAAACTCTATCGTGACAGCATTGCGCCAAATATCAAAGCCGGTGCTGCGATTGCGTTTGCCCATGGTTTTAATATCCATTTTGGTCAGATTGAACCGCGTGAAGACATTGATGTCATTATGATTGCGCCTAAAGGTCCAGGGCATTTGGTTCGTTCAACTTATACGCAAGGTGGTGGCGTACCTTCTCTTATTGCAGTGCATCAAGATTCTACCGGTAAAGCGCGTGATATTGCCTTATCTTATGCTGTTGCCAATGGTGGTGGGCGTGCTGGTATTATCGAAACCAATTTTCGTGAAGAAACTGAAACGGATTTATTTGGTGAACAAGCCGTATTATGCGGTGGTGTAACTGCATTAGCACAAGCGGGTTTTGATACTTTAGTAGAAGCCGGTTATGCGCCAGAAATGGCTTATTTTGAATGTTTACATGAACTTAAATTAATTGTCGATTTAATGTATGAAGGCGGGATTGCCAACATGCGTTATTCTGTTTCAAACACCGCAGAATATGGCGATTTGACCCGTGGTCCTCGCGTGATTACTGATCAAACTCGCGCGGAAATGCGTAAAATTCTTAAAGAAATCCAAACCGGTGAATTTGCTCGTGAATTCATCATGGAAAATCAAACGGGTCAAGCGACTTTTAAAGCAAAACGTCGTTTAGGACAAGAACATTTACTTGAACAAGTTGGTGCAAAATTGCGTGATATGATGCCTTGGATTAAGCAAAATAAATTAGTCGATAAAAGCAAAAACTAATTAACTATCAAAGATAACGCTGTTTCAAACGGTGTTATCTTTAAAAATAAAGCGTTATTATGTCTGGCAACACATTTGGTAAATTATTTACAATCACTACATTTGGTGAAAGTCATGGTCTTGCAATCGGTGGCATTGTAGACGGCTGCCCACCGCATTTAGCATTATCAGAGCAAGATTTGCAAGGCGATTTAGATCGTCGTAAACCCGGGACTTCACGCCATACGACTCAACGACGTGAAACCGATCAAGTCAAAATTTTATCGGGTGTATTTGAAGGAAAAACAACGGGTTGTCCTATTGGATTACTTATTGAAAATACCGATCAACGTTCCAAAGATTACGGCACTATCAAAGATCAATTTCGTCCCGGTCATGCGGATTACACTTATTACAAAAAATATGGCATTCGTGATTATCGAGGTGGTGGGCGTTCTTCAGCAAGAGAAACCGCGGTTCGTGTGGCAGCCGGTGCGATTGCAAAAAAATATTTAGCACAAACTTATGGCTGTCAAATTCGCGCTTATTTAGCACAGTTAGGTCCTTTATCGATTGATTTATCAAACTTTAATTGGGAAGAAGTGAATAATAACGCTTTTTTCTGTCCTGATGCGCAAAAAGTGCCTAAATTAGAAAATTATATGGATGAACTACGTAAAGAAGGTAATTCCATTGGAGCGCGTGTGACGGTCATTGCCAGTCAAGTACCCGTTGGTTTAGGCGAACCCATTTTTGATCGACTCGATGCTGATATTGCTCATGCTTTAATGAGTATTAATGCGGTTAAAGGGGTAGAAATTGGTGATGGTTTTCAATGTATTACCCAAAAAGGCACTGAACATCGTGATGAAATCACACCTGCCGGTTTCTTAAGTAATCATGCCGGCGGAATTTTAGGTGGAATTTCAACAGGACAAGAGATCATAGCCAGTGTGGTATTAAAACCAACATCAAGCTTGCGTTTACCTGCTCAAAGTATTGATATTCATGGACAATCGACTGAAGTCATTACCACTGGTCGCCATGATCCTTGTGTGGGTATTCGTGCCGTGCCGATTGTAGAAGCGATGCTCGCTATTACGTTAATGGATCATGCGTTACGTCATCGTGGACAGAATTTGTAACGGTATAATTTTAATAATCACCTGATACACGGATGCAATTTTATGGCAAAACTAAGGCTTGTCGTCAAATAGTACCGCGTAGATCCAATGCCATTAAGTTAAGGGAATTTTGCTTCCCCCTTTACCAAAGGGGGATTGAGGGGGATTTTTTATATTTCAATTACTTAAATCCCCCCTGCCCCCTTTAAAAAGGGGGGGGGGAAACGCTTAACTTAATGGCATTGGACCTACGCGGGCTATAAGCTTGAGTTCGAGATAATTTTTGAGTAGGTCGGGAATCCTTTCCCGACATTTTGGGATGGTACAATCACTCAAGTCGGCAAAGGATTGCCGACCTACTCTTTAAGACCGTAGGTCCGATTAGCGTAGCGTAATCGGACGCATGTTATTCGCAAACCGAACTATCTATATCACCACACCATAAAGTAAATAAATACCTTTGGGCATGATTTAATGATTTTTTTGTTTTGAACAAAATTGAGATTATTAATCTGATAAACATGCGTCCTACGGTCTGCCGTTCTCTTCTATACTGATAATAGATTGAAAAATCACAGAAATGTAATGCCAACTTGAAATAAACGTTCTACTGCATTAATGCGTTTCTTATCCACTAAAAATAGAATGACGTGATCTTCTGGCTCAATCACAGTATCATGATGTGCCATAATCACTTGTTCACCCCGTACAATAGCTGAAATCGTGGTACCCGGCGGTAATTTGATCTGTTCAATCGTTCGTCCAACAACTTTTGAAGTTTTCGCATCACCGTGTGCAATCGCTTCAATTGCTTCAGCTGCACCACGTCGTAGCGAATGAACAACTACCATATCGCCACGTCTAATATGGGCTAATAAACTTCCAATCGTTGCTTGTTGTGGAGAAATCGCAATATCAATAGTGCTGCTTTGGACTAAATCAACAAAAGATGCACGGTTAATTAACGCCATCACTTTGCGTGCACCCATGCGTTTGGCTAACATAGCGGATAAAATATTGACTTGATCATCATTGGTCACTGCACAAAAAATATCAGTTTCTTCAATATTTTCCTCTCGAAGCAAATCTTCATCAGCTGAATCACCTTGTAATACAATCGTTTTACTCAGCATTTCAGAAATTTCTTCGGTACGTTCCATATTGTGTTCGATGATCTTGACTTGATAGCGTTTCTCTAAAATTTCAGCTAATCGCGTCCCAATATTACCACCACCGGCGATCATAATACGTTTACTAGGACGATCTAATTCTCGCAACGCTGCCATCACTGTGCGAATGTGGGGAGTTGAGGCAATAAAAAAGACTTCGTCATCAGCTTCAATGACTGTGTCTCCTTCTGGAATAATTGCTCGACCGCGTCGAAAAACTGCTGCAATCCGCACGGGTATATCTGGTATGTATTTTTCGATATCACGTAGTGCTTGCCCGATTAGAGGACCGCCATAAAATGCTTTTACTGCCACTAATTGTACTTTTCCATCTGCAAAATCAAGCACTTGTAAAGCATCAGGATAATTAATCAAACATTGAATATAATGCGTTACAAGTTGTTCTGGGCTAATGAGTACATCAACAGCCAAACCGCCGTCGGTAAATAACTCTTTGTGATGTAAATAATCGGCTTCTCGCACGCGCGCAATTTTGGTTGGTGTTTGAAATAGCATGTGTGCTACTTGGCAAGCTACCATATTAGTTTCATCACTATTAGTTACAGCAATAATCATGTCAGCATCTTCAGCACCTGCTTGCAATAAAATATGTGGATGCGCTGCATGTCCAGTTATTGTACGTAAATCAAGATGATCTTGTAAATTATGCAGCAAATGCGCATTATGATCGACGACCGTGATGTCATTGGCTTCAACTGAAAGATTGGTTGCTAGAGAAGTGCCTACTTGTCCAGCACCAAGAATGATAATTTTCATAAATAACTTTATGTGTATGCGAGTAGAAGCAGTGAAATATTATTGTTTTTTCAAGCAAAATCTGCTTCTTTTGCTTCTTCTAATACATTTAATAACAAAGAACATCCTAATTGATCTTTTGTATCTAAAGACATAATAACATTGATCATTTGACGTGCTTCTTCAAATTGACGTAATCGTAACTTTAGATAAGCAGCCCCTTTTAAGGCGAGTAAATAAAAACGCACTAATCCCATTGATTGGGTAGCGTCAATAATGTCGGTTGTCAACTGTTGCCAAGCAGGTAAATTCAGTCGTTTTCCAGTGACATCTAAACAACGTTGTGCCACGAGCAATGCTTCTTCTGTTCGATGTTGATAGAAGAAAAAACGGTAAAGTGCAACTAAAACTGCCAAATTTTCAGGTGCTAAAAAGTAAGCGCGTAACAGAGGAAATTCTGCTGTACCAGTTGCATAATCATTCGCCGCTTGTGCAAGTAAGTCGCTGATAATTTGAGGCATTTCTTCATCTGAATAAAGTGCTTGATTCTCTACATTGAGCAAATCCATAAATTCTCCTTATCTAT
>DYNN01000013.1:6780-45393 GCA_020721045.1 Thiomargarita sp.
TTAATCAAGTGCTGTTAATTCAACGAGTTTACTGTCTGGTTGTTGAGTCACTTGGTTGCGTAAGTCGTAAAGCGCATTCTGCAAACCTTCTTCAATAACAGGATGATAGAAGGGCATTTTTAATAAATCAAATACGGTCAAATTTTGTTGAATCGACCAAGCCAATAAGTGAGCTAAATGTTCGCCATGTGGCACAATCATTTCTGCACCTAGTAATTTACCAGTATTTTTTTCTCCATAAATATGTATCATTCCTTTGTTTTTAGACATAATAAGTGCACGTCCTTGCATTTGAAAATCCATTTTGCCGACGATAATATCAGAGTAATTTTCAAGTACCAGCCATGTTTTGCCAACGCTGATAATGTTAGGATCAGTGAAAGTAATGCTTAATTTTGTTTTGCGTTTGAATGCTGTCACTACTTCTTGTCCTGCATTAAAACCAGCAATTCGTCCTTCATCACCCGCTTCGTGTAAAACAGGACGTTCACCATTCACATCTCCAGCAATAAAAATTGGTAAATCATCAACTTGCATGGTATTAGGATTAAATTCTGGAATACCACGTGCGTCAAGTTTCACGCCTAATTTTTCAATACCTAAGCCGGCAATATTGGGTACGCGCCCTAAACTGGCAAGCACTTTATCCACTATAATAGATTGCGTACCGCAACGAACCAGTAATTTATCGCCCAATTGTTCTAATTCTGCGGCTTCACCTAACCATAATGGAAATTCTTGTTGAAACAGATCAATCGCAATGTCGTTAATGGTTGGGTCTTTAATGCCGGCAATTGATTGCAGTAAATCCATGCCGACGATTTCTATCCCAAGACGATGTAAGGCTTGTCCGATTTCTAAACCGATAACGCCTAAGCCTAGTACAGCCATTTTTGCGGGCAAATCTTCTTGTTCAAATAAATTATCAGTCGTTAAAATATAATCTTTAAAGTGAGCCCACGCTTTAGGAATGAAAGGCGTGCTTCCCGTTGCAATAATAATTTTTTTAGCTTGAATGTGCTGATTATTAACTTTTAATACAGTAGGTTCCACAAATTCTGCATAGCCATCAATAATTTTATCGTGTAAATGGGTAATAGGTCCGCTGATCACACGATTTACAAAGCCATCGCGTAATTTTCTCACTTGACGCATTACCGCCGGAATATTAATACGTAATTGTTCCGCACCTTGAATGCCGTTATTAGCAAATACATGACGATGGTGGTAGTCTTCTGCAATTTGAATTAAGACTTTAGAAGGCATACAACCCACGCGTGCGCAGGTCGTTCCTTGCTGTCCACCATTGATCAAGACAAAGTTATCGGTTGCTTTACGTACAGCAGACAGCGCATATAAACCAGCTGAACCTGTACCAATAATAGCAATATCAACAGTTTTCTTTTCCATGTATTTTCCTTTTGCTAAAGCGATTATCACGCATAAAATCGTTGTTCACCTTGTTGTGTGATGTTTTCTACACAACGCGCACATAATTGCGGATGTTCGACATTTTGACCCACGCTGTCACGATGATGCCAACAACGAGTGCATTTTGGATGGGTGGAGACGCGTGTGGCAATAAAAATTCCTTCATATTCAACAGCTTCATTTGTGCGCTTATCAATAAAATGTACTGTAGCACTTGAAGTGATAAAGATAAAACGCAATTCTTCTCCAAATGCTATCAATTGTTGATACAAAGGTTTGTCACAATAAATGTCGATTTCTGCCTCTAATGATGCACCGATAGTGCCGCCAACTCTCAGTTTTTCTAATTCTTTACTTACTGATTCACGCAATTGAAAAATTTCTGTCCAAGTGGCAGCCGATACTTTTGCGGTTGATGACAGTGGAAATAAGCCAGTGTACCAAGTGGCAAGATGCACGGATTCATTGTGTTCACCTGGCATTACGCGCCAAATTTCATCGGCGGTAAAACTCAAAATAGGTGCAAACCAACGTACTAGGGCTTCGACAATGTGATATAACGCCGTTTGTGCGGAACGTCTAGCAATACTGTGCTTTTGGCAAGTATATTGTCGATCTTTGATAATATCCAAGTATAAGCTACCCATTTCTACCGCACAAAAATGGTGAATCTTTTGATAAACTAAGTGAAATTGATAGTTATCATAGGCTTGAATGATTTCTTGCTGTAAATGATAAGCGCGATCCACTGCCCAACAATCTAACGCTAACATCTGTTCAGGCTCAACACAATCTGTTTTAGGATCAAAATCATGCAAATTTGCCAATAGAAAACGTGTGGTATTACGTAAACGACGATAAGCATCAGCAACACGTTTGAGAATTTCATCAGAAACCGTGATTTCTCCACGAAAATCGGTGGCAGAAACCCATAAACGCAGAATATCAGCCCCTAAATTTTTAATCACTTGCTGCGGTGCAATCACATTACCCAATGATTTAGACATTTTACGTCCCTGGGCATCGACAGTAAATCCATGAGTTAAAACACTTTTATAAGGTGCAGCGCCGTTATTCATGGCAATGCTGGTCGTTAATGAGGAATTAAACCAACCACGATGTTGATCAGAACCTTCTAAATATAAATCTGCCGGTGTGCTTAATAAATCGTGAGTTTCCAGCACTGTCGCATGAGTTACGCCGGAATCAAACCAAACATCTAAAGTATCCGTCACTTTGTGATAATAATCACCTTCATCACCAATTAATTCACCAGTTTCTAATTCAAACCAAGCATCTATTCCCTCAAGTTCAACTTTTTTAGCAATATGTTCAATGAGTTGCATTGTTTGAGGATGTAATACTCCCGTTGATTTATGTACAAATAAGGGAATAGGCACACCCCAAGTTCTTTGTCGCGAAATACACCAATCCGGACGATTTGCAATCATGCCTTCAATACGTTGTTGTCCCCAATCAGGTATCCATTTAACATTTTTAATCGCTGCAAGTGCTTGTTGACGCAACTCTTTTTTATCCATACTAATAAACCATTGCGGCGTTGCACGAAAAATAATCGGTGTTTTATGTCGCCAACAATGTGGATAGCTATGATGAATCCGTCGTTCATGCAGTAATTTACCTTGTGCTTTTAACACATCGATAATATGCCCATTGGCTTTATAAACGTGTTCGCCGGCAAATAAAGGTGTATCAGGTAAAAAACAACCTTTACTATCTACGGGATTGTATACAGCTAAACCATAACGTTTACCTACGATATAGTCGTCTTCACCATGTCCGGGCGCAATATGTACGCTGCCGGTACCCGCATCCGTCGTGACAAAGTCGCCTAAAATAATCGGTACTTGACGATCATAAAAGGGATGTTTAAGTTGAATACCTTCTAAATTTTTTCCTTGGCAGTAAGCGACAACATGATAATGATCAGTACCATAACGAAACATTGTATCTTTTAATAAGGCTTCGGCAATAATCAAACGTTCGGGTCCAAATTGCCCTTCATCACACTGTACTATGGCATATTCTAAATCCGGATTTACTGCAACTGCTTGATTAGCAGGTAAAGTCCATGGTGTTGTTGTCCAAATTACCATTGATAAAGGACCTGAACCTAAACGCTCGGGTGCATGATGACAGCGCGCTAATAGACTCTCATCTTCCAATACTGCAAAACGCACATCAACGGTGAGTGAATCTTTGAATTCATATTCAACTTCTGCTTCCGCCAAGGCTGAACCACAATCGGTGCACCAGTGAACCGGTTTAAATCCTTTGTCAATATGACCTGCTGCCACAATGCGCCCTAAGGCACGAATAATATTGGCTTCAGTTTGATAATTCATTGTTAAATAAGGATTTTTCCAATCGCCCGTAATACCTAAACGCTGAAAATCGGTACTTTGTTTTTTAATTTGTTGCAGCGCATATTCTCGACAAGTACGGCGAAAAGCACTGGGTGCGGCTTTATCGCCTGCCTTACCAATACGCTTTTCAACTTCCAACTCAATGGGTAAACCGTGACAATCCCAACCGGGTACGTAAGGTGCGTTAAAACCACTCAATGTCTTTGATTTAACAATAATATCTTTAAGAATTTTATTCACCGCATGACCAATATGAATATCACCATTGGCGTAGGGCGGACCATCGTGTAAAATAAAAGTAGGTTTACCTTGATTTTGTTGTCTAAGTAATTGATATAAATTAATTTCTTCCCAATATTTTAACATATCAGGTTCACGCTGTGGCAAATTACCGCGCATGGGGAAATCAGTTTGTGGTAGATTTAATGTATCTTTATAATCTTTCACTGTTTTCTCTAAAAAAGTCCTGAAGTGGATGTGCGAGATGCAATTAAAAATATCGCATCAAATGAAACCGTTAGTTGCTTAATTATATACTGTGAGCCATGATAATCCTAGCGAGTGCTTGAAAGAAAGTCATCGTAAATAGGTGCTGTTTTCATTTGCAAATTCAATCATAATATTGTACAAAATAATTAGTTTTTCAAATTTTACTAAGCCAAAGCAAACATGAAAATAGAAATTACCACGATACCATTCAATCCATGGCAATCACTGCAAATATATGAAAATAATCTAGTTTCTCAACGAGGTAAATGGGGTGCAGTCGCAACATTTATTGGTAGTATGCGAGATTACAACGAAGGCGACACTGTTAAGGCAATGTTTTTAGAGCATTATCCGGGGATGACAGAAAGCTATTTACAACGTTTAAGTGAAACCGCTTTACAACGTTGGGAGATATTAGATAGCTTGATTATTCATCGAGTAGGCGAAATCAATCCTGCAGAGTCAATTGTTTTAGTTGCAGTTTGGGCTGGACATCGTGCACCTGCATTTGATGCCTGTCGTTTTTTGATTGAAGAGTTAAAACATCACGCCCCTTTTTGGAAAAAAGAAACTTTGCAAGATGAGCATCAACGGTGGGTTGAAAAAAATACTTAAATTTGCGATTTTATATTGTTTTGAGACAATTAGTGATAAATATGCACCCATTTGATTAAAATCTGTGTAAAATGTTATCTTATCTAGTTGAAAACAATTTTACATAATGCCACTCACCATTGACTAAATCATGACAGAAGAAATACGCACAAATCCTCAAGAAATTGCTGAAATTATTGAAAGTGCAATGCGCGAATTTAATTTAGCAATGAAATATCGAGAAGATGTCAGTAATCTTACTCGTAAACGCGCTGAACAAATTATTCGCTTTAGTATCATTGGATTATTGTTGTTAGGTATCGCAATGTTTTATCTACTTTATACCTTGACGAAAAGTATGAGCAGCATCACATTGCGGGTGAATGAAGCCTCGTCTTATATAGAAAATGTTAATGTCAATCTTCAAGCGGTGTCTACCAATCTATTCTCTATTCGAGAGTCAATTGATCATACTAATCAGCTAATTAACACAATGCCAGTGATGACTCAAGCGGTTAACCAAATGAGTGGAGACATGAATAAAATTCAAGCATCATTGGATAATATTAACTTTAATATCAGTGTGATGCCGGTGATGGATGATTCAATCAATCAAATGAGTGCTAATATTTTTGATATGACTGGTAATATGAAAACTATTAACACTAGCATCACTACAATGAGTGACGATATTGCAAAAATCAACTATCAACTTAATACTGTTAATCAACAATTTGTTGGCTTAAACGAGCAAGTTAATTTTATGGGACATCATATCAATGACATCTCTAAACCAATAAAATATATGCCGTTTCCTTAATAAAGTTCCTTTGACGATGAATAAATTAAGAGGCTTTTCTTTGTTAGAAGTCATTATTGCCATGGCAATTGTTGGTTTAGTATTGGGCACTGTATTTGGTTTATTTGCTGGCAGCAAACGCCTAGCATTTAAAGCGACTGATAGTATTGATAATATTTTATTTTTACGTGCAGCAATTAACATGGGGCAATTATTAGAAGAAGCTGATTATCCCAAGTATCCAGAGCGCATTGCGCAAGAATCGACTTTGCGGGTGGATAAATTATTGGAACCCCCTAAACATTTGAAAGATAAAATGCAATTGGGACTAGAACCTTATGTATGGATTGATCAATCGAAAGAAATGGAGTGGGTTGGAATTCGTTGGAAAAAATTAGATGTTGTTCACTAAATTGGGAGTGATTTCTATGTATCGCGTTTATCTTTTCACATTTTACCTCATATTTTCAATAAATTGTATTGCAAAAGAGATAACAATTGATGAAGTTTATCAACAAGCTTATCGTATTAACGAGGAAATTGAAATTTTAAAACGCCATTTTGATATCGATGAAATGATACAAGTTGCTCCTATTTATGCCGATTTTACTTCAGCGCATACTTGGCAGAAAGCTTATGAAATTTTATTTAAATTAAACATATTACGTGAAAAACATGATCTACCTTTTTTAGCCGTGTCCTCACGTGAGCCCAGTTTAAATCCAAAACCACAAATTGTTTTTGCTCAATCGCTACGTATTTTAACTGAGATAGATATTCTTAAATATCAATTAGATATTACAGAAAAAACAGAATTGCCGCCTAAGTTTTCGGGTAAAACATTAACCGATAATTTTAACTTAATGAATCATATTTCTTATCAAATTGATTTGCTGACCGGTACAAGCTTTACCCCTTCCTATGTATTTGCTCAAACAATACGAATTAATGAGGATGTTAATACAATTTTAGACGTTTTGAATATTCAAGATAATACAATCCCACCGCCAAAACAAAATAATATGATACCTGCTGATGCGTTCAAAACAGCTTTGCAATTATTACAAGAAATTAAACGCTTAGAGCAATTGGGAAATATTAAAGGCATCGAAAGTTATCCATTTGAACAAATAGAAAAAATTACCCCTTCTGAAGTGTTTAGTATGACTGGCATTTTATTGGCTGAATTGCAAGTTATTAAAGCTGATTTGGGTTTATTTCACGCTTTAACGCCAATTGCTCAATATTATGAAAATAGAACACCCAGCGATGTGCAGCAAATATTAGGTTGGAGTATACGCAAGTTACAATTAATCACTACATTAGTTCATTAATTAAATCAAGAGAATATCAATGTCTATTGCCCAAGTATTTCGTAATAGTATTAAAACGAAACTAAGTATTTTATTTTTAATATTAGCAATTTTCCCTTTTATTGGTATTGGTTATTATGGTTATAGTACTAATGTACACTCTTTGACTGAAAATTTATTAGTTAACAATCAAAAAGATATCACAACAACGCTACAAAATTTTCAAGGAATATTAGACATTATCCCTGATGATGTCACGTTTCTAGTTAATTTTTTTGCTCTACAACGTTACTTACAATGGCGTAATGTGGGCGAACCTTATAAAACTACGATGTGGTTAGGCAGTGTACGTGATGCTTTTAGTTCTTTTCTTGTGGCTTATAAACATTATTATAAAATTCAAATAATTGATATTAATGAAGAAATTTTATTAAACATTACTTATGATCCAAAAACAACAGCAACAACCATTGTTAATGAAAGTAAGATCACGAGTCAAGAAGAGAGCGAGTATTTTAAGAAAACAATTACAGCACCACGAAACAATATTACACTACTAGATTTTCATTTAGAACAAACACATAAAGACAATAAAGAAGTAACACCAGTGATACGTTATGCAATGCCTATTTTTGATAGCAATGATGTTGTTCATGGTGTATTGATTTTAACGCTTAATGGGCAATTGCTGTTGGATATCGTTGCACGACAATCGAATCAAGAGTACGGTAGTAGTTACCAACTAATTGATCAGCAAGGACAATATTTATTTCATCCAGATAATCGCAAAGCATGGAAAATGGAAGGAAATCTTTCATTTCAGAATGAATCGCCAGAATTATTTGAATTAATGCGTAAAAAGATTCAAAACTCTTTATCTATTAACAATAAATTAATTGCTTTTCAAAGAGTTTATCTGCTGAAAGGCAACAATACTTATTGGGTACTATTGAGAGAAAGTGATGATGAACAAGCGTTAGCCTCCGTGCACCTGTTTAGTTACATTTTTTTATCCACAATCATAGGAATAGTAGTTGTTGTTTTACTCTTTTCACATTGGTTTACCAGTAAACTCACTACACCTTTAATTAGCATTAACGAACAATTAAAATTATTAGCACGTGGTCAACTCACTGATGTAAAAATTAATTATTGTAGTCACGATGAAATTTACGAAATAATAACTTCAGTGCAATTGTTAAAAACAGGTTTTCAAGCCACGATAGATCAAGCCAATGCAATTGCACGCGGCAATTATAAAAATCAAATTAAGTTGCTTTCAGAACAGGATCAATTAGGGATTGCGTTGGTCAATATGACGAACACATTGTATGCAGTGACAACGAAAAATTTTGATCAAGATTGGCTAAAAACCGGACAAATGCAACTTAACAATAAGGTGAGTGGTGAACAAGAAATAGCGACCTTAACGCATAATATTATTTCCTTTCTTGCGGCTTATCTCAACGTCCAATTAGGTGCGCTATATTTAGTTGAACACGCCGCATTGCCTAATACCCCGATTTCTCTTAAATTAGTTGCAACTTATGCGTATACCCGTCGTAAAAATTTAGCCAATAAATTTGTGCTAGGAGAAGGTTTGGTTGGACAAGCTGCTTTGGAACAACGCGAAATTTTACTTACTCAAGTACCTGAAAGTTATATACATATTCAATCAGGTTTGGGTGACAGTGTACCTTATCAAATTATAGTAATACCTTTTTTATATGAAAATGAATTGAAAGGTGTGATTGAATTAGGAAAACTCACTGAATTTGGCGAATTAGAACTCGATTTTTTGCGTCAAGTCATACCACACATTGCCGTTGCTGTGAATACCTGCGAATCACGCGGTAAAATGCAAGAATTACTACATCAAACGCAAACGCAAACTGAAGAATTGCAAGCACAATCTGAAGAATTGCAAACGCAAACCGAAGAGTTACAAACGCAACAAGAAGAATTAACACAAACAAATCAAGAACTTGAATTACGCACTAAAGATTTAGAACGTCAAAAAGAAGAAGTGCGACAAAAGAATACCGTGTTGGAAAAAACGCAGCAAGAGATTGAAGCTAAAGCCAAAGAATTAGAGTTAGCGAGCAAATATAAATCAGAATTTTTAGCAAATATGTCGCATGAATTGCGTACTCCATTGAATAGTTTACTAATTTTAGCGCAACTTTTAGTTGATAATAAAACGAATAATTTAACTAATAAACAAATCGAATACGCTAAAACGATTTATAGTGCAGGCGGCGATTTATTGACTTTAATTAACGAAATCTTAGATTTATCCAAAGTAGAAGCGGGAAAAATTGAGGCAAATATTGAAACGATTGAATTGGATGAATTATTAAAATCGACTGAGTACAAATTTCGCCATGTTGCCGAAGAAAAGCATTTATCCTTTGAAATCATAAAACAAGATAATTTACCGACACGCTTAAAAACGGATATTCAACGCTTAAAACAGATTATTAATAATTTATTATCCAATGCTTTTAAATTTACTGAACAAGGTAGTGTGACACTGACGGTGAGTCGTCCACAAATAATACCTAGTAATATTAAACAGTTATCTGCGCAGCAAACGATCACAATTGCGGTGAAAGATACGGGTATCGGTATTCCTAAAGATAAACAACAAATCGTTTTTGAAGCCTTTCAACAAGCCGATGGTACGACTAGCCGGCGTTATGGAGGGACTGGGTTGGGATTATCAATTTCGCGTCAACTCTCTCGTTTGTTGGGCGGTGATTTACAAATTACTAGCGAAACTAATCAAGGTAGCACTTTCACATTGTATATTCCAGAACAATCAATGGGTAAGCGAGTGAGTACCTCAGCGATAGAAAACACAGAAATTAAAGAAATTCAATCAATTACCCAAACGGATACCGCTAAATTGGCATTGATCGAAGCGTTTAAAAATGACACCTCAGAAATTGAAGCATTTCAGATTAATCAAGTAACTGATCAGATTGTTTTAATTGATGATCGAGATTGTTTAAACGATGGAGATCGCGTTATTTTAATTATTGAAGATGATACCAAGTTCGCGCAATTATTAATGGATTTAGCGCATGAACAAACGTTTAAATGTCTGATTGCGAATAATGGTAAAATAGGGTTGCAATTAGCACAAGAGTTTATCCCAACCGCGATTTTCCTAGATATTGGTTTGCCCGAGGTTGATGGCTGGACAGTGATGGAAAAATTGAAAAGTGATCCAACAACACGTCATATTCCAGTGCATTTCATGTCAGGTTCAGATCATACATTAAATGCAAAATTGATGGGTGCTGTGGGTTATATGTTTAAACCGGTGAGCATGGCAGACATCGGGGATGCATTTCACAAAATTCAATCAATTATCGATAAGGAATTGAAAGATTTATTAATTGTTTCAGATAATCAGCAACGTATTCAGTCGATATTAGCATTGTTAGATAATCAAAGTATTAACGCAATTATCGCCCACACTTGTGTTGATGCGTGCCAATCTTTGGAATCTCAACAGCTTGATTGTATTATTATTGATGTTGATGTCGAACAAATTAATGGTATTCACTTGTTAGAACAACAATTATGGCGTGAGCATCATTTGGGTAGCATCCCGATTATTATTTACGCCGATCGTGCATTGACTAAACAAGAAGCGTCTATTTTGCAACAATGTACTGATAAATTAACCATTAAAGCAGTTTATTCACCAGAAAGATTACTAGATGAAGCCACCTTATTTTTACATCAAGTTGAAGCTAAGTTACCAAAAGATAAGCAGAAAATTTTACGCATGATTCATGACAAGCAGGCGATTCTCATGGGTAAAAAAGTCTTGTTAATTGATGATGATGCGCGAAATACTTTTGCATTGACTACAGTGTTAGAAGATAAAGAAATGGAAGTCATTATCGGTAAAAATGGTAAAGAAGCATTGAAATTGTTAGAACAACATCCAACCGTTGACATTGTGTTAATGGACATCATGATGCCAGAAATGGACGGTTATGAAGCCATGCAACAAATTAGGAAACAAGAGCGTTTTCGCAAATTGCCCATTATCGCATTGACTGCAAAAGCGATGAAAGGTGATCGGGTAAAATGTATTGAAGCTGGCGCAAACGACTATATGACTAAACCTGTTGATACTAATAAATTAATTTCTCTAATGAGAGTATGGTTATATCGTTAAATAATGCCTAATTAATATTCTCTTTAAACTTGATCTAAAATGATAGAATGAATTTTGCTATACTCTCATGTTTTATTAGTTATGCATAGGAATACTGCCATTGAATTAGGGAATTTTTATTTTTCAACCGCTTAAATTCCTCTCCCACTTTTTTCAAAGAAGTCATCACCTAACTTAATGGCAGTGAGTCTAGGCGCTAAAATAAATAGTGATTAAACCTAGCAGAAGTTTTCAATCGTAAATTTTCTAGTTGATAAACCGGATTCAAATATTAATATGATTTTCACCAAATTGATTAAACCCAAATGGCAAAATGCTGATCCAGAAGTACGCAGAACAGCAGTTAAAGAAATTGATGATCCCAATATTATCAATGAAATGGCACAGCATGATGAATCTATCGCCGTGCGACGAGCAGCAATCCATAAAATCAATGATTTAACTTTGCTAGATACTTTCGTACAACAAGAAGCAGACAGTAGTATAAGAGAAGTCGCATTACAACGCTTTAAACAACTGCTGGCGGGTCAAAAAGATAACATCATACCGCTTGAAACCAAGCTAGATTGGGTAAATCGTAATTTGCCACTTGAATTACTTGAATATATTGCCAAACATGGGCAAGAAGTTGAATTACGATTAATTGCCACTCAACGTATTAATAATCAAGAAATTTTAGCCGATATTGCGATCACAGATCAAAGCAGCAAAGTGCGTTTGGTTGCGGTAGAAAATTTAACTCAACATGCACCACTAGAACAAGTCTTTAAAAGCACGCGCAATCGAGATAAAACCGTCAGCCGTATTGCACATGACAAATTAAACGCTTTGATCGAAGCGAATGAACGCCCATTAAAAATTCGTCAAGAATGTGAAGCAATTTGTATTCGTTTAGAAAAATTGGGGCGTGGCGATCGTTCAATCAAAATTTGGGAACAAGAACACGCAGAAAGTAAACATCTGCAAAATCGTTGGCAAGCTATTGATCAAACAGCAATTGAATCTGAATTACAAGCGCGATTTACAACGGCACAACAGGCATTTGCTACTGCATTGGAACAATTTCAAACGGCAATTCGTTTGCACCAACAAGCTGCGGTAGAGCGGTTAGAAAAGAAAACAGTTTATTGTCAACAAATCAACGAATTATTGGCTGAACTTAACGAATTACAACCCACTCAACGTTTTCCCAACTCAGACACCGCAAAAGCTTTGCAACAACGGATTGATGTGATTGAAAAACAATGGAGTGAATTGAGTGACAAATATGAATCTGAAGAAGAAAAACGATATCAGATTGAATTTAAACAAAATAGTACTACCGCACGAAAACTTTATCAACAGTTGAGCGAAAGCAGCACGGTGATCACGCAACTGGAAAAGATTAATCGAGAAATACAAGCGGCATTAGAGGGTCGTGAACCGATTAAAAGCGGGCAAATTAGCCATTTTACCGAACAATGGCATAAACAATTTGCGCGTTTGTTGGCAGCTTCTTTGTTTGCAGATTTAAAACAGCAATTTAATGAAAGAATTCAAGCATTACAGCAACAATTTGAAGCGCAAAAACAACAAACTGAACAAGCAACACAAGAAATTCAACAGCAATTGAAAGAAATGGAAATTGCTTTAAGCGAAGGTCAATTACAAGCGGCAATGACTTTAGAACAACAAGTCATAAGCAAATTGAAGCATAATAAACAACTTGTTGCCCGTAACTCTTTGGAAGAACGTTTACAAAATTGTTCAACTAAAATCAAGGAATTACGTGATTGGCAAGATTGGGGTATTCTATTAAGACGTAAAAGTTTGTGTCACTTGGTAGAATCCATTGTGCCCATTGATATCGTAGAAAAACAAGATTCTTCTGAATCAATATCCGCAACAGAAGACGTTGATCAACGATTAAAAAATATCGATCCAGCTGAGTATGAAGCGATTGAACTATCTTTGAAAAATGAATTATTATTGCCTGATCTCAATGATTTAGAAGATGTAGCACGTTTTATTCAGAATGCACAAACAGCTTGGAAAGCATTGGGTGCAGCCGGTTATTCGCATCAGTTATGGGAACAGTTTAATGCGGCGTGTAATCGTGCTTATCAACCTTGCCAAGTTTATTTTGAAGGTAAAGCCCAAGAACGTGCGGATAATTTAGCAAAAAAACAGAAAATTTGCGAAAAACTTGAAGTCTTTCTTGCAGAAATCAATTGGGATCAAAATATCGCTTGGAAATCCGTAAGTAATTTTACTGATAAAATGCACAAAGAATGGCATATAATTGGTGTAACTAATAAACGAGATAAGAAAGCAATACAAAAACACTTCACTGATCTCAATGATCAAATTGATAAAAAACTCAGCGATGAAAGAACACGTAATTTGAATGAACGCCGCGGACTGATTGATGATGCTAAAACTGCGGCTGAATCTGATGGTATTGATCAAGCGATTCAAAAAGTAAAAGAGCTACAAAAAAAATGGCATGTGACAGTTCCTAGTAAACGCACGGTTGAACAAGCGGTATGGAAAGAGTTTCGTCAAATCTGTGATAGTGTATTTGAACGACGCAGATCGCTACAAGCTGAACAACAACAAGTTTTACAAGACAATACTAACCAACGTGCATCATTGTGTGAACGGGTCAAAGCATTATTAAAATTAACTGGTGAACAGGTTAATACTATTCCAACTCAATTGAAAGAACTACAACTTGAATGGCAGAATATAGCTGAAATAACTGGGCAACAAGATCAAAATAGTAAAATGCAGGAAAGACAATTTGCGGCGGCGGTTAAAAACGTGGAGGCTAATTATCCAAAACAACTGGCTATGCTGCAACATAAACAACTGATTTTATTGAGGCAGAAAGCTGATTTATGTGTAGAAGCTGAACAATCTGAGCAACTAGACTCAATACGCACACGCTGGGAAACTATGCCAAAATTGCTAGATGATCGCTTGGAAACACAGATACAACAACGATTTACAACAGCTTGTGCCAAACAAACCAGTCGTGATCCTGCGCTGTTAGAACGAAAAGAAATATTGTGTATTCGCATGGAAATTTTAGCCGGTATTGAATCACCGCCTAAACAGCATAAAGCCAGAATGGAATATCAAGTGATGCGTCTATCAGAAGCCATGAGTGGTGGCGAAAAAAATATTGATAAACAAGAAGATGCGCGAGAAATTCAATTGGAATGGTATTTAAACGGTTTAATCGCAGATGAAGTAATGGAATTAGAACTGCGTTTTGCCAAAGCACGGGAAGCATTTTATTCTTCTTGAAGCGAGAATTGGGTTATTTCAATGTAACCCATTATATTAATAGCAAATTGTCGAGAATGGAAATGATACGTGTTATTACGGTTAACGTAAATGGAATTCGGGCGGCGGCTAAAAAAGGTTTTTTCACTTGGTTGGCAACACAAAATGCGGATATCGTTTGTTTACAAGAGACTAAAGCGCAACAACATCAATTAACCGACGCAATTTTTTCACCAGAGGGTTATTTTTGTTACTACCACGACGCCCAAAAAAAGGGTTATAGTGGCGTTGCGATTTACAGTCGTCATGAACCGCTTGAAGTGATTAGAGGTATTGGCTGGCAAGATATTGATTGTGAAGGACGTTATTTAGAAATACGCTTTCCTCATCTTTGTGTGGTTTCTTTATATTTACATTCGGGCACATCGGGTGAAGTGCGTCAAGCTTTGAAATTTGATTTCATGCGACGATTTATGCCCCATTTACGTGCACTTAGTACAAAATCGCAAGCATATATTATATGTGGTGATTGGAATATTGCACATAAACCGATCGATTTAAAAAATTGGAAAGCAAATCAAACAAGTTCTGGATTTTTACCAGAAGAACGGGCATGGATGGATCAATTATTTGGGGAAAGTGGCTTTGTTGATGCATTTCGTGTTATTAATCAACAAGCTGAACAATATACTTGGTGGTCACATCGTGGGCAAGCTTGGGCAAATAACACCGGATGGCGTATTGATTATCAAGTCGTTACTTCTGATTTGAAAGATAAAATTGTCGATGCCAGTATTTACAAAACACAACGCTTTTCTGATCATGCACCGTTAATCATTGATTACAATGAAAATTTATTATAATACAACGAGTTATAGAAATAGTAGATTGAATTTAAAAGTATAAAATGAAAATATGGGTAGATGCAGACGCTTGTCCGACAGTGATTAGAGATATTTTATTTAGAGCAGCCAAGCGCACCGGCATAGAAATAATATTTGTTGCCAATCAACCTGTGCGTATACCGCCGTTACCCTGTATCAAATTTCTTCAAGTTTCACTGGGTTTTGATGTAGCCGATAAAGAGATAGTGAAAAGACTCAGTCCGGGTGATTTAGTAATTACCGCTGATATTCCTTTAGCCGCAGATGTGATTGAAAAAGGCGGATATGCCCTAAATCCGCGCGGCGAACTCTACTCCACTGACAATATCAGTGCGCGATTAACAATGAGAGATTTCATGGATTCCCTACGTGCCAGCGGCATCGATACCGGTGGTCCTGCCCCATTAAATCAAAACGATAGAAAATTATTTGCTAATCAATTAGATAAACTACTTACACACTACATAAAAAATCAAAATTGTTAAAAAGAAGGTGTAAACAGAATATTTTGAGAATCAGTTTTTTTAGGTAAGCTTGTTGTCTCAGATTCACGATTTGGCATTGTTTTTATTGCTAAATTTTCATTGATTT
This sequence comes from Thiomargarita sp., assembly GCA_020721045.1. GTDB lineage: Bacteria > Pseudomonadota > Gammaproteobacteria > Beggiatoales > Beggiatoaceae > DYNN01. Next base: position 22,737 of record DYNN01000013.1, read on the forward strand.
CCTGTTGCAATTTTAATAAATTACTATTTGCAGGATAAAGCATCAATCCCTTAGTGACCGTAGATAAACTAGCAATTAAATCCTTTGCTTCCTGTTGTTTTTTAGCTAATTGTTCATAATGTTGCGCAATTTGCCGTAATCCCGACAGTGCCGGTTGATTTTTGCCATCCAATTGTAAAACATTTTGATATAAATAATATGCCGCATCAAATTGTGCTTCTTTCAACTGTTGTGCGGCAGTTGCCAACAACTTTGTAATTTTATCATTCACTTTTTCCACCGGTTTTGCAATAACAGGTACCATTTTAACTGGCGGTTGAGTCGTAGCATGGTTTGATTGCGCAATCATTTTCTTTTGTAACGCTAATAAATTTACATGATTGGGTGAAACTTTCAATCCTTTTTCAATTAATGTTAAACTTTTTTCCAAACTAACAGACTCACTACGCGCTAATTTTTCATATAAATCAGCTATTTTTACCAATCCATTTTGTGCTTGTACATGATTGGGTGCTAACGCTAAAATTTGTTGATATGTTTCATGCGCACAGTCACCGATAGGTTCAGTCAAATGCAGAGCGGTTATTTGCTGTTCAGCTTTTTCTAATAATTTCTTGATATTATTTTGAGCAATGGGGGCAGACGGTAGTGGTAACGGTAATTTTGTAGTCAATAATTGTTGTTTTAAATCAATCAATTGTTGAGATGTTGGAAATAATAATAACGCCTGATTAAGTAAACTCGTCTGTTGTGATATATCATTTGATTGAGCATTAACAAGTTGAACATATTGTGTTTCTAATTGTTGCAATGCGTCAATTGCCAGTAAATTATTGGATTCTAATGATAAAATTTGTTGATAAATATGATAAGCCGCTTCCAATTGATCGATCTGAAAATACTGTGTTGCCTGTTCAATTAATTGATTAATTTGAGAATTATGTAATTGTTGTTGTATTTGTTGAGTTTGTAAAGTATGTTGTAATTCTTGTAATTCTTTATCAAATTTGTTTAATTGTAAACCTTGTGTAACCCATTGTAATCCTTTGGTAAAATCACCAATTTGTTCCGCTTGTTTTGCTTGTTGGATGTGATAATGAATAATTTGATTAATTCCTTGTTTTGCATCGGGATTATATAAATCAATCGCTAAAATTTGTTGATAAGTTTCATAAACATTATTTCTTATTGGTGTAGTGATTTGCTGATTTAACCACTGCATCTTTGCTTTTTCTAACAAGGGTAAAATCGGTGGTTTAATAAAATAACTCAATATTATCATTGATAACGTTAAAGTAGTGATAATCGCCAACACTGTCATTTTAATTGGATAAGATGAGAATTGAGTGCGTCGATTGGGAATTAGCACTGTGACAGATTGTCGACCTTCCAACGCAGCTTTAAAATCTTGCACAGTTTGAAAACGTTCTTCTAATTTGACGGCTAACGCAGTGAAAATGGCGGTACTGACAGTTTCAGAAATCGAGATATCTGGTTGTTCTATCAAAGGAATCAGGGTATCATCACAAAATCTATCCGTAGCTGCAGGTGGTAATTTTCCGCTGATTAACAAATATAACAAAGCACCACACGCATAAATATCTGTCCATGAACCAATTTTCCCCTTTCCTGAATACTGTTCTAACGGTGAATAACCATGTTTAAGCACCAAATCTAAACTACGACTGTTTTCTCCCACTACATGTCGCGCTGCACCAAAATCAATTAAAATTGGAATTCCAGTTGGCAATAATCGAATATTCTGTGGCGAAATGTCACGATGATAAATCTGTTGTGCATGAACTTCTGTCAAAGCGTCCAAGATAGGAAAGATGATGGTTAGGGCTTCATCAACAGTTAAACAACAGCCTAAGCGACTGAGTAATTCAGTCAAATTTTCGCCTTCCAAATATTCCATAACCATATAAGCAGTTTTATTTTCTTCAAAAAAATTAATCACACGTACAATATTGGGATGGTCAAATTTGGCTAGATTACGTGCTTCATCGATAAATAATTGTAATCCTTGATTAAATGCTGCTTCTTGTTTTTTAAGCGGAACGATATGAGTTGTTTGAAAATCACGTGTTGCCAATGCTGACGGGAGAAATTCTTTAATCGCAACTTTCTTTTGCAACCATTTATCAAAACCAATATAGGTGATACCAAAACCACCCTGTCCTAAAGCTTTGCCAATAATATATTGATTTTTTAATAAAATATGCGGTTTTAGATAGAGTGGATGTGGGGTATATTGCCGTTCATTGTAACCACAAATAGGACATTCTGGACGTAGTGATTTAGACTGCATACAATTGATACAAAAGCGATTTAAATCTAAAATTTCATCCTTCATGAGTTCTTTCACCGTTTTGTCCTTAGCTAACGCGCACCGGCAAAGGTTGTAATTAAATCGTAAATAGGTCCCAACACCGATATCATCACCCAACCCAATAATAATCCTAAAATAACAGTCATGATAGGTTCGATGAGAGTTTGTATTTTTTCAATTGCTTCTTTCACTTCTCGATTGTAAAAATAACTGGCATTGCGCAGTGCAGCATCTAATTCACCTGTCGTTTCACCGATTTTAACCATGCGCAAAATTAAAGGTGGAAATAGGCGTACTTTTTCAAAACTTTCACTGATACTAATTCCTTCTGCAATATAATCATGAACTTGTTTAATCGCTTCTTCAATCACTTTGTTATCGGCAAATGTTTGACTGATCACTAAACTATCCAAAATAGTGATGCCGGAACTATATAATAAAGCGAAAAAGTTGGTAAAGCGTGCGAGAATAATTTTTTCTAAAATAGGACCGATCAACCAGATTTTTAAAATAAGGCGATCAGTGAAAAAATGGAAACTGGGGCTGATTTTAATCAGAGTTTTTATCGAAAAAAATAGAATAATGGGGAAAATAAGGATAATATACCAATAATTGACAAATAGGTGTGAAATAAAAATAAGTGCTTGAGTATGTATGGGCAGTTCTGCATTAACACTTTTAACAAAAGTAATAAGTTGCGGCACAAGGTATAACATGAGAAAAAATAACACACCTAAAATGACAACTCCCATAAATATCGGATACATCAGTAATTTTTTGGTTTTAGCAATTATTTCATCATGCCATTTTAATGTTTCGGTTAAATGTTGGAAAATAGTGCTTAAATTACCACTTTCTTCGCCTGCACGAATCAAACTTACAAAAACTTGATTAAAAATATCAGGAAAATGTGCCATGGCTTCTGACAGCTTTTCACCTCCTTCTATATTGGTAATAAGGCTTGATGAGATTTCGCGCAGACGTGATGGAGGTAAACTGTCTCGCAAATCACTCAGCCCTTCTAATAAAGGCACGCCTGCACGTGTCAAAGTTTCCATGTAAAAACAAAAATTTATCAGATCATGACGAGAAACTTTACCCACATAAGTATAGCGTGTTTTCTGGGTACGATAATGGATTAAATCTAAACCCATTCGTTCAAGTCGTGTCTCTAAATCGCTGATATTATTAGCATCGAGCTGACCTTGAACGATATTGCCGTGATTGTCCATCGCTCGATAAAAAAATTGCTTGGACATAATATTAGAAAATCAGTTGGTTATAAATTAATTTTTGGTTCTTTGAATGCGTGTTACTTCATTTAAACGTTTGATATGGCGCATAATTTCTGCCAAATGGGTTCTATTTTTTACCCATAATGATAATTTTAACATACTGGTAATGCCGTCACGATTATCATTTGATACACTTTCTATATTACTATTCATATCTGTAATTGCTGTAGCAACTTTTGCCAATACACCGCGTTGATTGCGCACATCAATACGAATGTCAACTAAAAATTCTCGATTCACTTCTTGTTCCCAAGCGACAGATAGCCATTTTTCTGGAGAATAACGTTGATTTAACAATTGCTTACAGTTTAAAGTGTGAATCACAATGCCTCTATCGGCACTGACAAAACCGACAATTTCATCACCGGGGATAGGGCGACAACAACGTGAAAAAGTAACAACCGTACCTTCAGTTCCTTTAATAATCAAATTGTTAGCGCGAGATTCTTCGGTGTGTTCGTAAGTGTGATCAAATTGCCGTGCAATCACTAAAGCCATTATATTACCCAAACCTACATTGGCTAGTAATTGATTCATATCGCTTAATTTGAAAATATTAATTAATTGGGTGCGCTGTTCCTCATTTAATTTATCAACACTAATATTGTAGTGACTTAATTCTTTGTCTAACATGCGTTTTCCTAAGAGGATTGCATCTTCATGTTTCAAATTTTTCAAGAAGTTACGAATATGATTACGGGCGCGCGCTGTTACCGCAAAGTCTAACCAGCGCGGACTAGGGCGAGCCAATTCGGCAACAATAATTTCTACGGTTTGTCCACTGATCAAACGTGTTGATAAGCTCATGTATTGACTATCAATTTTAGCACCAATAGCATGATTGCCAATGTCGCTGTGAATCGCATAGGCAAAATCTAACGCGGTTGCATCTTTCGGTAATTGCTTAATTTTTCCTTTAGGCGTAAAAACATAGACTTCATTAGGAAATAAATTTCGTTTAAATTGATCAAAAAAGTCCGCTGAGTCGTTGATATCTTGTGGTAATTCTAGTAAATTTTTGATCCATTCGCGTGTACGTTGGCGTGTATGGTTGAGTAAATCGGTATTGTTGTTACTGTCTGATTTGCCTTTAAATAGTAATGCGCCATATGCCACAATGCCAAATTCTGCTTGCTCGTGCATGTTGGCGGTACGAATTTGTATTTCTAAAGGTACTGCGTAAGGGCTAATGAGTAGTGTATGTAGTGATTGATAACCATTGAGTTTGGGAATCGCAATGTAATCGTGAAAACTACCGTCAATCGGTTTATATAAGTTGTGTACGATGCCCAAAATACGGTAGCATTGGTCAACAGATTCTTCCATTGAATCGATAACAATTTGAAAAGAATAGAGTTTAGTTGCTTCGTTGAAAGTAGGGCGTTTGTTCAGCAATTCATCTTTCTTTTTTTCGCGCATTTTATAATAAATACTGTAAACATGGCGTTCACGACGAAATACTTTGGCATTGATATTTCGTTGTTTTAATTTTTGTTGAATACTGTTTTGAATCGTAGAAAAGTGTTCGATGCGTTGTTGGCTGTGACAAAGTGTGGTTAATCTATGCAAAATCACTTTGTAGCGCAGTGGATAGAGTGCGGCAAAACAAAGGTCTTCTAGCTGAATGCGCATATTATTCATGCCAAGGCGACTGGCAAGTGGTGCGTAAATTTCTAGAGTTTCTTTTGCAATACGACGGCGGCTGGCGGATTTCATGACGTTGAGGGTGCGCATGTTATGCAAACGATCGGCTAATTTTACAATAATGACACGAATGTCTTTTGTCATAGCCATCAACATTTTACGAAAGCTTGCCATTTTTACCAATTCACGATTGCCACCTTCCATCAAGGTTAATTTACTGACTCCATCGACTAATTCAGCCACTTGCTCATTAAATTCTATTGCCAATTCTTCTTTGGAAATACCTGTATCTTCAATCACATCGTGCAGTAAAGCAGCGGATAAGGTTGTCACATCTAAGCGCATATTTGCTAGAATGTGAGTAACTGTCAATGGATGTTGAATGTAGGGTTCTCCGGAAATGCGGAATTGTCCTTGATGCGCATTGGCACTGAATGCGTAAGCGTGACGTATTTGGTCAATTTGTTGTGGCTCAAGATAAGTCACGAGTAGTTCGCACAATTCATCAATTTGGATACAAGCAGGCATGACTATTTCAGAAGATCAGTAATAAATGTGTGTATGAAATAGCTATACAAGGTAAAAGAGAGACTGAAGTTATCTCAACCTGATTTTCGTAGGGTGTATAAGCAAAGCGTCATACACCGATTTTTGGAACTTTCGCACTTCTTGGTGCATGACGCTTAGCTTATGCACCCTACAAACTATAAAACTATAAACAATTCATCTGGCTATTATTTTACTTATATCGAACTCATGTTAAATAGCCAATTTGGATACTAAAAACATTCTTATCTATTGTCAAGAGTTTTCTAAATTATTATGAATTTTGTTTGGAAAAGCAGTCCTGACAAAATTCAATATTTTTCTATTCCAGTAGATAAGCAAATTCTGTATCATATCAAGAAAAAATGCCGTAAACCAACTGACTAACACTTCTATATTAAGGAAACTGACTGTGAGTTTGCAATTATCCGATCGTGTACAATCAATTAAACCGTCGCCTACGTTGGCTGTGACGGCACGTGCTGCTGAAATGAAGGCGGCTGGGCATGATATTATTGGATTAGGAGCGGGCGAACCTGATTTTGATACGCCACGCCATATTAAGGATGCTGGGATTGCAGCAATAGAAAAGGGGCAGACTAAATACACACCAGTAGGTGGTACGGCTTCTTTAAAACAAGCGATTATTGAAAAGTTTGCTAAAGAAAATGAACTAAAATACACCGCTAAACAAATTTTAGTTTCTTGTGGGGGCAAACAAAGTTTTTATAATCTTGCTCAAGCCTTGTTAAATCCCGGTGATGAGGTCATTATTCCTGCACCTTACTGGGTTTCTTATCCTGATATGGTTTTGCTTGCCAGTGCAACTCCGGTGATTGTCAGCGCGGGAATTGAGCAAAATTTTAAAATTACTGCTGAACAGTTAGAGGCAGCAATTACAGATAAAACTCGTTTATTTGTCGTCAACAGTCCATCAAATCCAACGGGTGTGAATTATACTCCACATGAACTTGCCTTATTGGGAGAAGTTTTGAAAAAATACCCGAATATTGTAGTGGCAACTGATGACATGTACGAACACATTTTATGGACAGGCAAGCCGTTTAAAAATATTTTGAATACAACACCTGAGTTAACCGATCGTACCATGGTATTAAATGGTGTTTCAAAGGCTTATGCGATGACGGGATGGCGAATTGGGTATGCGGCGGGTCCTGAATCTTTAATTAAAGCAATGGAAAATATTCAATCACAAAGCACTTCCAATCCTACCTCTATTTCACAGTATGCGGCTGAGGCGGCATTAAAAGGCGATCAATCCTATATTGCTGAAAGTACAAGTGTTTTTAAAGAACGACATGATTTTGTTCTTGATAGCTTACGCAAAATTAATGGAGTTGTTTGTTCGCCCGCTGACGGGACTTTTTATATTTTCCCTGCTTTACAAGCGGTGATGGATCGCTTAAATATTAAAACTGATGTTGAATTGAGTGAATTTTTGATTGAGAAAGCGGGTGTTGCCGTTGTACCCGGCTCTGCTTTTGGAGCACCGGGTTATATTCGTATTTCTTTTGCAACTAGCATGGAAAATCTGCAAAAAGCAATGGAACGTTTGCAAAATACTTTGAATTCCTAAGCCGGCTTATTGCGAAAAAATGCGGATTCAGTGCAGAGATTTAAATGCTGCACTGAATTCAAACAAGTGCGGTGTTTATATAATTTTACTTAATTAAAGGCGACCAAACCGCTTCACGTACTTCTTGCCCGCCTCCTTCCACTAATCGTTGTTTTACTCTGCCATCAACCGAAACGACTGCTAAATGAGCACCTGAGCCGTAAATAACCATACTACCATTTGGTGCAAAACAAGGTGATTCGTCTAAAGTGGTACGTGTTAAAATATTTAATTGTCGATTGCTCATATTTAATACCGCAATTTGGTAACCGCCACTACCACCATGCAACAACGTTAACTGGCTACCATCTGGGGAAAATTGTGCACTGGCGTTATAATTTCCTTCAAAAGTCAAACGTTGTGCATTTCCGCCACTGACTGACATTCGGTACAATTGCGGACCACCACTGCGATCTGAAGTAAAGACAATGCTTTGTCCATCAGGTGACCATTCGGGTTCAGTATCAATAGCTGGATTGTTGGTTAATCGGGTTAAGCCGCCGCCTTGAACTTGCAATGCGTAAATTTCTGGATTACCGTCTTTAGATAAAGTTAAAGCCAAGCGAGAACCATCAGGTGACCAAGCGGGTGCTGAATTTAAACCCGGATAGGATGCAACTTGACGACGCGCACCACTATAAACATCTTGAATAAATACAGAAAACTTTTTGCCTTCCATAGAAACATAAGCTAATTGTTGTCCATTGGGTGACCAAGCGGGTGAAAAAATAGGTTCTTTAGAATTCAATAATTCCCGCGGGTTAGCCCCATCAACATCGGCAATATATAGGTGGTAACTTGATTGTTTACGACTTATGCGCTTCATACTAACATAAGCAATATTAGTATTAAAAGCACCCATTTGACCCGTTAACGCTTCGTAAATTTTATCACTGATTTGGTGCGCTACTTTTCTAATAGTATTAGGTGCTACACTATACTTAAACCCTAATATTTGATTACCATTAAATACATCTAATAAGTGAAACGTAATGGTATAACTACCATTGCCGCTAGTTTCAATTCGACCAATCACTAAGTGAGGTACTGATGTCGCTTGCCAAATTGGGTAGTTAACCTGTGAAATATCACCGGGTAATTCAGGAAAAGTTTTAATAGGCGTAAAATAACCCGTGCGATATAAATCGTTACTAATAATTGTGGCAATATCATCGCGTGGTGCCATGCCGCTGACTTGTTGGAAGGGCACAATTGCAATGGGTTGTCCACCTTGGGTATCACCTGTAATTTCAATATTTAAAACGGCATAAACCGGCGTTAAAATTGAAGCAAGTAAACCAAAAAACAAAATACGTATCATCTTGTGAACCTCTGAGTTAAAGAATACATATACAATTGAAACATGACTACTGACTATTGAAGAAACGACGGCATATTTCCTAATTTCAACGTGTTAAGGCAACGAAGAGTTCTGGCAATTTTTGTGGTAAACGTTCTACGCGATCAATGACAGTATATTGTTTACCAAACACATCTTGCACGTAAGTATCAGCATCAGGATCAAGATTGACACAAAAAGTGTAAATACCCTGACGATCCAATTCTTGAACTGCTTTGTGTGCATCTTCAATCAGCAAACGTGGGTCTGCTTCGTCAATATCATGCGGTTCTCCATCTGTTAGAATTAACAGTAATTTTTTCTCTGCTTTACGCGATTTTAAATAATGTCCCGCATGACGTATCGCCGCACCCATACGAGTGGAATAGCCCGCTTGCATGGCACTTAAACGACTTTTAACCCGATCATCCCATATTTCACTATAACCTTTAATATGTTGATAACGCACTTCATGACGGGTGTTTGATGAAAATCCGGCAATTGCGAATTCATCACCCACACATTCAATTGCCCAAGCCAGTAGAGCAACAGCTTCTTGACTAAATTGAAGAATACTTTGTTCACATCCTGCTGGTATTTGATTAACCGATTCAGATAAATCAAGCAACAACATCACGGCAATATCACGACCGTCATGACGATGGCTCATGTTAATCCGTGGATCGGGTTGTACTCCGCTTTTTAAATCGATCAAAGAACGAATCGCAACGTCTAAATCTAAATCACTACCTTCTTCTTGATAACGCACACGGACATAATGTTGTGGTTTAAGTAAATCGAGCAATTGTTTCAGTCGTTTAGCTAAAGCTTGGTGTTTAAGTAGTAATTTGTCAATTAATTCGGGACTCGTGGAAGGATGTAAACTTTCATATAAACTGACCCAATCCGGACGGTACATTTGTCCTTGATAGTCCCATTCATGATAGTGACGTGGTGGCAAGCGATCGGTGTCTTGTGTTTGCTCGGGTTTACGTTTTTCTTCAAATAATTCTTCTTCATCACCGTCTTCAATGTAACGCCATAAATGACGGTTGTCATCGCGGTAATCAATTTCTGTATCGGTGAAATAAACTTTTGCTGCTAAATCGGCTTGACGACGGGTGCGTGCAATATAAGAAATTGCCAAAGCTGCAACATCGGCAGTGCTGTGCGTGGGTTGCACCATAATTTCATGAAAACGTTGCACAAATTCTAGTAAATTAGGTTCGGTGTAAGGGTGATTAGGATTAAGGATCGCATAAGAAAACATGGCTAACCGATGACGAATACAAGATTCTTTTTCAGGATCGCAAGCGTCTTGATCGGGTACAGGATGTAAAGCTAACCAAAGTGTACGTAGTCCGGGATACTGTTGCATTGCCAAATATTCTACTCGGCTGTCTTCAAATAATTCTATCGCAACCCGTTGAAAAGGACTGTAATTATCAGCAATAATAGTGCCTGACCAACGTTTATGAGCAGCAACATGAGAAATCAGAGCCCGATAACGATCAATGCCCTTTACGCCATCACGATCATCGTAAACATCTGGTACGCGAATGCCACGATCATCAAAATATGGCATCGGTTTGCGCAGTTGATCAAAAGCGTCAGAATAAGGCAGAAAATGCTCTTCTCGATCCCATAATGCCCGCATACATAAATCAAGTTGGCGTTCATGGTCGGCGTACAAAGTACCATGACGTTCTCGCTGTAACATAGCGCGACTGTCTGCAGATTGCAACATGAAATAATCGCGTTGACGTTCTGGATGATGTAGATAATGGGCTAAACCATATTCAATCCAGTTGCGTAATCCTTGCCAAGATAATTCTTGCAATAAGCCCGGCATCCGTTTTAGTAAATCACCTAAACTAGGACTGGAAATCGTCGCCGATTGATTGTGGTGAATCGATGTGCTGGTGCGATCCATGAATTCTAATATTAAAGCACAGTAATTATTCAGCAATTCCAAACTTGCCAGTCGTCGAGAAACTTCTGCCAGTGTTTGTAGAAAGCTGGGAATAGAATTACCATTAGGACTGCGGGAAATTTTCCATACCGTTTGTGAAACTAAGCTTAATATGGGTTCACCTAATCGTTTCGCCACTTCTGGCATTTCTTCAAGATACACCAAGACTGGCTCAACACCTCGTCCAATCATACAAATTAACGAGGCACCTTCTAAATAATCTTTAATGCCACTCGGCGACAACAGCGTTTCAGCCCCTTTCAAACAATCAGCAAACACAGAATCAATTTCTTTAAAATTACAAGTGAGTTGTCGACGGTAATTTGATAAATCGGTATCATTCATAATGCGTTGTCAATCCATAATTGATGTTGAATTGAATGAATCACAATATAATTAAGCAAACACAGCTGTAATTGCGTGATTTAAAGTTGAGCGAATATCTACATCATCAGTAATCGGATTCACCAAACTCATGCGACAAGCAGCAATAGGCGCAATACCGCGTTTGATTAAACGAGCAGCATACACCAATAAACGCGTTGAAATACCTTCATCTAATCCGTGTCCTTTGAGATTACGGGCTGTTTCACCAATTTTGACCAACTTTTTCGCAATATCCAAGCTCGAATCTGTTTCTTTAGCGATAATTTCAGCTTCTAATTCTGCAGTGGGATAATCAAAAATCAATGCAGAAAAGCGTTGTTTAGTTGATTGTTTTAAATCTTTCATTAAACTCTGGTAACCGGGATTGTAAGAAATCACCAGTTGAAAATCTGGATGCGCTACAACCAACTCTCCCTTTTTATCCAAGGGTAAACTACGGCGATGATCAGTTAAGGGATGGATTACAACTGTTGTATCCTGACGCGCTTCAACAATTTCATCAAGATAGCAAATTGCTCCAATGCGCGCGGCAGTCGTCAACGGACCATCTAACCAACGGGTGCCATTTGCATCTAATAAATAACGTCCAACCAAATCTGATGCTGTCATGTCTTCATTACAAGCCATCGTGATCAACGGTTTATTGAGTTTCCAAGCCATATATTCGACAAAACGAGATTTGCCACAACCGGTGGGACCTTTAAGCATCACTGGTAAGCGTTCATCATAGGCTGCCTGATATAAATCAACTTCATCTGCTTGCGCTTTATAATAAGGTGCTTTGCTAATGTGGTATTGTTCAATATTAGTCATGGTTTACCTATCCGCTCTTAAAATAATTAACAATTATTAACACAAATGGCTTTTATTATAGCTGATTCCCAGTAAGTGTAGTATTTTTTTGTTACAAAGCATTGAGGCTGTAAAATCGGCGGCAATAAATCTGCTTGCTGCCTATTTTCCTACTTTATATCTTCTAATCTAACACCTTTACTCGGCTTTACATTAGAATAACTTACTTTGGAGTTCCTTTACAGCCTCTGGAACAATGCCATTAAGTTAAGCGTTTCCCCCCTTTTTTAAAGGGGGCAGGGGGGATTTAAGTAATTGAAATATAAAAAATCCCCCTTTGGTAAAGGGGGAAGCAAAATTTCCTTAACTTAATGCTATTGAGCCTCTGGAGTCATGAAACGATGTGCTAAAATTCTACATGCTGTTGCCGTTATTCTGAAAATTCTAAAATCCTGTAAATCCTGATTCAGACAAAAGGAAAACACCCCATGAGCGGTTTAGACGTCATTGCACAACTTGAACGACGAATTGGCAAATGTTTGGAAGTTCTTTTGAATTGAAAATTCTGTTTCTGTTTGGTTCAATTGATATTAAAAAATTAGTGAGTGCAGTGCAGAATAAACGCATTAAAACTTCAGACTAAACAGAAGTTTAGCGCGGAATGCGCCCACCCTGAGCACCAATAGCATTAAGTTAAAGAAATTTTGCTTCCCCCTTTACCAAAGGGGGATTGAGGGGGATTTTTTATATTTCAATTACTTAAATCCCCCCTGCCCCCTTTAAAAAAGGGGGGAAACGCTTAACTTAATGGCATTGACCCTGAGTACGTCCACGAGTTCCGTGAAAATATTGTTGTAACCAAGGATGTTCCATTTTTAATAAAGTTTCAATGGGAGATGCTGCAATCACGTGCTTATCAGCCAATACAGCAATACGATCGGTGACTTTCCATAAAGTATCTAAATCATGAGTCACTATGACAATTGTTAAACCTAATAACTCTTTGAGTTTTAATATTAAATCATCTAAAGCATCAGCACCAATGGGGTCTAAGCCGGCGGTGGGTTCATCTAAAAATAAAATATCTGGGTCTAAGGCTAAAGCCCGCGCCAGTGCTGCACGTTTTACCATGCCGCCGCTGAGTTGATTGGGATATTTATGCGCTGTTTCTGGTGCTAATCCAACTAATGCAATTTTAAAAGCTACAATTTCTTGAATTAATTTAGCATCGAGTTGGGTATGTTCTTGTAAAGCAACAGCAACATTTTCTGCGACGGTTAAAGAACCGAATAAAGCCCCGTGTTGAAACATGACACCACAGCGTCGACGTAACTCTAATGTTTCTTTTTCTGATAATTTAATGATTTCTTTATCAAATACTTGAATAGAACCCGCTGTGGGTTTTTCTAATAACAAAATTTCTCTCAGCAAAGTCGATTTGCCAGTACCACTACCTCCAATAATTGCAATAATTTCACCAGCTTGAATGGTCAAATTAAGCTGTTCATGAATGATAGCAGTACCAAATTTTGTTTGTAAATCACTAATTTGAATAATAGCTGACATGATTAACTTAAACTAATACGTAAAGCAGCTGCGGTGGCAAAGGGCGATAAAGTCAGTGATAGCGAGAGTAGTGCCGCTAAAAAATATAGTTGTCCGATGACGGGTAAACCACTACTAGCAGTGGCAACCGCGTTTGCTCCAAAAATTAATACTGGAATATATAAAGGTAATACTAATAGTGATAATAGCACACCACCGCGTCGTAAGCCTACAATTAAAGCGACACCAATCGCCCCAATAAGACTTAAAACAGGTGTACCTAAAGCGAGGGTTGCCATTAATGTCCACATTGCGTCAGTTGGTAATGCGACTAATACACCTAATAGTGGGGCAATAACGAGTAGTGGTAATCCCGTCAATAACCAGTGAGCAAACACTTTAACCAGTACAAGTAGTGATAACGAATGTGCGGTTAAGGCGATTTGTTCTAAACTGCCGTCTTCAAAATCTGAACGAAATAAGTTGTCCAGTGATAACATGGCGGCAAGTAAGGCGGCGACCCAAATAATACCCGGGGCAATTTGTTGCAATACTTTTGATTCAGGACTGATGCCTAAGGGAAATAAACTCACGACAATAACGAAAAATAACAAGGGATTAGCGAGTTCACTGCGATGACGATAAGCTAAAGTTAAATCGCGCTTTAATAAGGTATAAACCGGTGAAAAATTGCTAGACATGATGATATGTGCATGAATGGTGGAGTAGTGCAAGTCGGTTAAGTCTTGCACCAAATGAAAAGTTATTGTTGCTTTTTATCGTCTAATTGTTTCCATAAAACTTCTTGTAATGTCTTGACAAATGTGGCTTGTGGGTGTTCACTACATAAATTTTTTAATCCATAAATGTCGGTTTCAACCGCTTTAGGGCTGATCAATGGCATTTCTTCCAAACCTAACACGCCGATTCTATAGCCATTCGCCCAAACGGTGGCAATCATTGCAATCTGATTTTGGGTGTCAACGTGTGCAGTAAATTGTTCGCAAGTGTAAGTGGTTAAATCTAATTCACGTTTTTCAGTTGATTCAACAGCGGATGCGTTGTTGGTTAAGATGATTGTACTGAGTAACCATAAAAGTATGGCTTTCATTATGTGATCCTTATATATAATACGGTTTATAATTATTTTTTAAATGAGCGTCTTTTTTTAATATAAGCCAACAAACCATCGGTGGATGCATCATATTTACCGCCTGCATATTGTCCGGTTAATTCGGGTAATAGAGTACTTGCGACTTGTTTACCTAATTCAACGCCCCATTGATCAAAGGGATTGATATGCCAACAAACACTTTGAACAAAAGTTTTGTGCTCGTATAAGGCAATTAAAGTTCCTAAAATTTCTGGGGTTAACTTTTGATAAACAAGGGTGTTTGTCGGTTGATTACCGGGGAATACGCGATGTGGTAAAATTGCTTCATCTACGCCTGCTTGACGGGTTTCTTCTGCATTTCTGCCCACCATTAACGCCAATGTTTGCGCTAAGGCATTGGATAACACGGCATCTTGATGATCCGGCAATGCGTGTTGACTGTCAATAGCAATGATAAAATCAGCCGGCACTAATTGTGTACCTTGATGTAATAGTTGATAAAAAGCATGTTGTCCATTGTTACCTAATGCGCCCCAAGTAATGGGACAGGTTGCATAGTCAACTGGTTGATTGTCGCGGGTTGTTTGTTTGCCTAAACTTTCCATAACAAGTTGTTGTAAATAATCAGGAAAATATTTTAAAGCAAAGTCATAAGGCAGTACTGTGTGTGTTTTGGCTGCAAAGAAATTTACATACCAAACGCCAATGAGTCCCATTAATACGGGCATATTTTGTTCAAACGGTGCGGTTTTGAAATGATTGTCTAATGCGTGCGCACCAGCAAGTAATTGATTAAAATTGTCCATTCCAATCGTAATGGCTATCGGTAAACCAATCGCAGACCATAAGGAGTAACGTCCACCCACCCAATCCCAAAATTCAAACATATTCGCGGGATCAATACCAAATTGCTCGACTTGTTTTGCTGCGGTACTGATCGCAATAAAATGTTTGGCAATCGCTTGTTCATCACCTAATTTATTGATTAACCAAGCACGGGCACTGTTTGCGTTGAGCATGGTTTCTTGGGTGGTAAATGTTTTGGAGGCGATAATGAATAGGGTTGTTTCTGGATTAACTTCTTTGAGTATTTGAGTGAGTTGTGCAGAATCAACGTTGGAAACAAAAAAAATGCTTAAGCAAGGGTGATGGTAATTTTTTAAGGCTTGGGTCACCATTAAGGGACCTAAATCTGAGCCGCCAATACCAATATTAACAATAGTATCAATTGCTTTGCCAGTATGACCTAACCATTTACCTTCATGAATTTTATTAACTAATGTATGCATTTTACCCAGCACCGAATTGACACCGGGCATCACATCTTTGCCATTAACTAGAATAGGCGTATTACTTTGATTACGTAAAGCAATATGTAAAGCGGCGCGTTTTTCGGTATCATTGATGATTTCGCCTTGAAACAAGCGATTAATCCATTCTTTTAATTTGACATCTGTTGCAAATTGTAATAATAATTGTAACGTTTCATGGGTTAAACGATTTTTGGAATAATCTAATAATAAACCACAACTTTCTAATGAAAAATTTTCAAAGCGTTGATTATCTTGAGCAAATAGCTCGCGCAAATGAATGGATTGAATGTTTTGATAATGTGCTTTCAGTTTTGTCCAACTGACTGATTGTGTGATAGAAGTATTCATAACATTAAAAATGGTTTATTCTGTTAGAAAGTTATAACGATTAAGCCACAATGGTACATTATAGCATCTGATTTTAGCGCGAATTGTAGCATATTTTGACATAGAGATAATAGCTGCATCTTGATTTAAGGACAAACTTAGACTATAGTAGACTATATGTCCAAGATACATAGTCACATAGTTAATATGTTTTTGTCCGGCTAATCTACCTTTTATACGTTTATAATACTCATCAATCAAACCATAACATATTATTTTCCATGAATATCGCTCAACAACAATCTAACGATACTTTATTAATTATTGATGATATGCCGGATAATGTTCTGGTTTTGCTAGATTTTTTGAATCAATCTGGTTATCAAGTACTGGTTTCACAAGAAGGTGAAGAAGGTATCCAACGTGCAGAGTATGCTCGACCGGATTTAATTTTATTGGATGTGATGATGCCGGGATTAAATGGTTTTGATGTTTGTAAAATATTGAAATCAAAAGAAACGACGAAAGATATTCCGGTTATTTTTATGACAGCGTTGATTGATACTGTTGATAAAGTAAAAGGTTTTGAAATGGGAGCTGCTGATTATATTACTAAACCCATTCAATACGAAGAAGTATTGGCAAGAGTATCAACTCATTTAAAAATTCATCGGCAAAAACAGGAATTAAAAGAAAAAAATCAACAATTACAACAAGAAATTCATTTTCGTAAAGAAGTACAATCCTCATTGGAACAGGCAAATAAGAATTTTAAGCAGCGTAATATGGAGTTGGATGCGTTTGCGCATACTGTCGCTCAAGATTTAAAAAAGCCATTGGCTGCTATGATCAGCATCACCGAGTTATTGTTGTCCAGTTGCACGATAGAAAATAGTGTTGAGAAATTGTGTTGGTTGGTGCAAGCAGAAGAGAAGATGAACAAGATTATCGATGAATTACTACTCATGCACGGCGTTTCGACCAAAGCAAAAATTGAAAAACAACCTGTTGATATGGCTAGAGTATTGCAACAAGCGACACAGCGAGTGTCTTCTTTATTAAATAATTATGAAGGCAAAATTGATATTTTAACCGAAATACCCAATGCGTTCACTTATGCGCCTTGGATTGAGGAAGTGTGGGTCAATTATTTAACTAATGCGATCAAATACGGTGCGCGTCCACCACAAGTAAAAGTCGGTGCAACGGTGATATCAGATGAACAAAAAGTGCAATTTTGGGTACAAGACAACGGTCATGGTTTGTCACCAGAAACACAAACCCATTTATTTATGCCATTTACCCAATTACCCAAAGAACGCATTCATGGACATGGCTTGGGCTTATCCATCGTTAAACAAATTGTAGAAAAATTAGATGGACAAGTTGGGGTTAAAAGCGAATTAGGCAAAGGCAGCTTATTCTATTTCACCTTATCCAATCATATTGAATGAACCCGCTTAAATAACTTCTCAAATATCGTATCTTATAATAAAATTACGTCACACGCTTATCATTACAAGCATTTTATGTAGATTACTTAAATAATACCCGATTACACAAATACAGCAGCAATTGTTAGCATCAAACTTACAATTTACGATTATCCTCGAGGAATTTCAGTTATGTTAATTATCCCAGCCATTGATCTTAAAGATGGTAAGTGTGTACGACTCAAGCAAGGGCGAATGGAAGATGATACCGTATTTTCAGATGACCCTGTTGCAGTGGCAGAACGTTGGATTTCAGCAGGTGCACGTCGCTTACATATTGTTGATTTAAATGGTGCTTTTGCCGGAACACCTGTTAATGCTACAATTATTCACCAAATTGTTGAAGCTTTTCCCAATATTCCCATTCAAGTGGGTGGTGGTATTCGTAATGCTGATACCATTCAAACTTATCTGGAAGCCGGCGTAAAATATGTGATTATTGGCACAAAAGCCGTCACCAATCCACATTTTGTATCAGATGTATGTATAGAATTTCCCAGACATATTATTGTAGGATTAGATGCAAGACAAGGCAAAGTCGCTATCGATGGTTGGTCAAAACTCTCTCATCACAACGTGATTGATTTAGCACAACGCTTTGAACAATATGGAGTTTCTGCCATCGTATATACTGATATTAGTCGAGACGGTATGCTGCAAGGAGTTAATATCGAATCAACGGCTGAATTAGCGCGCGCTATCAGCATTCCAGTCATTGCCTCCGGCGGAATTAAATCACTGGACGACATTAAATTACTGTGTGAAATCGCCGGTGAAGGTATTGTTGGTGCAATTACCGGACGCGCAATTTACGAAGGCACGCTCGATTTTCAACAAGCCCAACAACTTGCCGATCAACACACCACTTCGAGTAATCAATATGGGACTCGCTAAACGTATTATTCCCTGCTTAGATGTAGACGCTGGACGTGTCGTTAAAGGCGTTAAATTCGTTGACATTCGTGATGCTGGTAATCCGATTGAAGTTGCCAGACGCTACGATGAACAAGGCGCAGATGAACTGACATTTTTAGACATTACCGCCAGTTCAGACGACCGTGATACTATAGTACATGTTGTTGAAGCCGTTGCCAGTGAAGTTTTCATTCCACTCACTGTTGGCGGTGGTATCAGACAACTGGCAGATATTCGTCGCATGTTAAATGCAGGTGCGGACAAAGTGAGCATTAACACCGCTGCCGTTTTTAATCCAGATTTTGTCGGCGAAGCCAGTAGCCACTTTGGTTCACAATGCATCGTTGTCGCCATTGATGCTAAACAAGTAAATTCAACACACTGGGAAGTTTTTACCCACGGCGGACGCAAGCCAACAGGCATTGATGCAATAGAATGGGCAAAAAAAATGGTTGCTCTCGGTGCTGGCGAAATTTTACTCACTAGCATGGATCGAGATGGCACCAAAAACGGCTTTGATCTCGCACTGACACGCGCTATTAGCGAAGCTGTTGAAGTTCCAGTGATTGCCTCAGGTGGCGTGGGTACTTTAGCACATCTCGCTGACGGGGTTACTCAAGGCAAAGCCGATGCAGTACTGGCTGCTAGCATCTTTCACTTTGCTGAATACACAATTGCTCAAGCCAAACAATACATGGCTGAACAAGGAATTGAAATGCGATTATCATAATGATTAAAAAATTTTTCCTTGTCACTACGCCCCATATCGTTCAAAACGTTAGGATTATCACTACTTATGAGCTGGTTTGAAAAACTCCTACCTTCGCGTATTCGTACCGATGGTAAAAAAAGCAAACATACGGTACCAGAAGGATTGTGGAGTAAATGTCCATTATGTCAAGCCGTCTTGTATCGTGCTGAATTAGAAAGATATTTAAATGTATGTCCCAAATGTAATCATCACTTGCGTTTGAGTGCACGACGACGGCTGGAAAGTTTTCTTGATTCAGAAACTTATCAAGAAATTGGTGCAGAATTAGCCCCAACTGATCGCCTCAAATTTCGCGATAGCAAAAAATATAAAGACCGCCTATTACAAGCGCAAAAAAATACCGGTGAAAAAGATGCGCTCATTGTCATGAAAGGAGAAGTGATAGGCGTTCCAGTCGTTGCTACTGCGTTTGAATTTAGTTTTATGGGAGGGTCTATGGGCAGTATTGTCGGTGAAAAATTTATTCTAGCCACCCAAGCAGCAATTGATAACCACATTCCCTTAATTTGTTTTTCAGCCAGTGGTGGCGCACGGATGCAAGAAGCCTTATTTTCTCTGATGCAAATGGCAAAAACCAGTGCAATTCTGAAACGCTTAACCCAAGCTGGATTACCCTTTGTTTCCGTGTTAACTGACCCAACCATGGGCGGTGTTTCTGCCAGTTTAGCGATGTTAGGAGATATTAATATTGCCGAACCCAATGCGTTAATTGGCTTTGCCGGACCGCGTGTGATTGAACAAACAGTGAGAGAAACCTTGCCAGAAGGCTTTCAACGTAGTGAATTTTTGTTAAAACATGGGGCAGTTGACATGATTGTTGATCGTCGTCAAATGCGGCAGAAAATCAGCTCAATTTTAGCAATTTTAATGCACCAACCTCGTCCTGAAATACCTTTAGAATTAGAAAATAGTACTTAGTAAAGATCGGTAGCGTAAACTAAAATCCTGCTTGACGGACAGATAGATTTTACGCTTACCCCTAAAATCGCTTTAAAATTTCACCCCTCATCTTCGTTAACTACTAATCTATGAAAAAATTAATTATTTTGCTTGCATTACTCCTGTTTACCACAGTTTTACCGGCTGTCGATAAAGTCAAAATCGAATTTAGCGACGTTACCCAAGAACAACGTTATGCACATTTAACTGAAGAATTACGTTGTGTAGTGTGTCAAAATCAATCATTAGCCGATTCCAATGCGGATTTAGCCCAAGATTTACGTGATCAAGTGCGTGACATGATTTTACAAGGCAAAACAGATGAACAAATTACTGATTATTTAGTATTGCGTTATGGTGATTTTGTTTTATATAATCCCCCTTTAAAACCAAAGACTTATGTATTATGGTTAGCACCAAGTTTATTAGCTTTTGTCGCATTATTGGCAATTATTTATTTTGTCCGTCGCCATGTGAAAATGACTACAGTGACACCAGAATTAACTGAAGAAGAACGTAATAAAATGAAACAACTATTTGAAAAACAAGGAATGTAAATGCTTAATTTTTGGATAATTGCTGCCAGTTTAATCGGTTTAGCACTGACTTTTGTGATACCGCCTTTATTAAAAAAAACCACGACAACCACTCACGTTGAACGAAATGCTTTAAATATCGCTATTTATCAGGAACGTTTAGCAGAATTAGCGCAAGAAAATTTAACGCCACCACAATTAGCACAAGCAAAGCTGGAATTAGAAAAAACTTTATCGCAAGAGCTTGAAGAGCAAGCAAAATTACGTCAGCCCACCGCGCATTGGATCAGTATAATTTTTATAGTTGTTTTAATACCGCTCATTTCTATAGGCGGCTATCTACGTTTAGGTCAACCGCAACTAATTGAAACAAAAGCTATTGATACAGCAACAGACTCGCAACAAGCTTCCATCGAAATGATGGTCACTAAATTACAAGAACGTCTAGCTAAAAATCCAGATAATTTAACTGATTGGGATATGTTAGCACGTACTTTAACGGTGTTGGAGCGATTTTCAGAAGCAAACGATGCTTTTATTAAAGCTCTAACCTTAGGTGGTGATACTGATCCAGAAATTTTAATTAGTTTTGCAGAATCTTTGGGTAAAGCTAATGCAGGTGAATTAATTGGCTTACCCAGTTTGTTATTAGATAAAGCGTTGCAATTAGAGCCTGACAATCAAAAAGCTTTGTGGATTTATGGATTTGCTGCGATGCAAACTCAACAATACCTGCTTGCAGCCCAACGTTGGCAGCGTTTATTAGCACAGATTCCAGCAGAAGAAACCAATGCGCGTCAAACGTTAACCAGTGCGATTGCAGAAGCACAACAACTTGCACAAACGCCTGCGATGACTGATGCAATGGCAGAAGCTTCTACAAGTACATCAACAACGATGACCGAACAAATAACGCAAATTCAAGTAAATGTAACACTTGATACCCGTTTGCAGGCTAAATTACAACCTACGGATACGGTATTTATTTACGCTAAAGCAATGCAAGGTCCGCCGATGCCATTGGCTGTGGTGAAAAAATTAGCGAGCGAATTGCCTTTAACCGTGACTTTAGATGACAGTATGGCAATGACGCCGGAGATGAAATTATCTAGTTTTAAACAAGTGATTGTTGCAGCACGTATTTCTAGGTCTGGTTCTGCCATGACTGAATCAGGGGATTTGTTGGGGCAAATAGATGCGATTGATTTGGAACAAACTGCAGCAATCAACATCACTATCGATCGGGTTGTGCCATAATACTGCTGCTTTTAATCGTGCTAATTTGAAATTATTGAATTTATTAACGCACTGAAAAATAATCTTCTAGTCCCAACGGTCTCCGTTGGGACGAGGAATTCTCACTATTGCTCATCTAGTTCACACTTTAATTCAAAAAAGATTCGTGTAAAGTTCTTTTATCGGAATATTTACATCGAATTCACGCTAGATAATCATACGTTGTAAAAACTAATTTACACTGTTATTCATAACTTCTAAAATGATTAGCATGTGGTGCAATGCGATAGATAGTGTCAGAATATGGGTAAGTAATCGTCATTATTCTGACAAATCTGATGAATACACAATTGACATTAATCTTGCTATAGGGAAGTTGGTTAAAGATTGAAATGTAACCTAAATACTTTTCGTTGACGGTGTTATTTCTTGCTTGGATAAAAAATGAGAAAATTATACTGTTTTTTATAAATTGTTTGCATGATAATGCATAGCCTGTAATATACATCACTTAAACAAAAGAT